>JANMXB010000228.1:0-3387 GCA_031380765.1 Pseudomonadota bacterium
GCGCGCTGGGCGCCCGTGGTCAAGGCGGCCGGCGTGAAGATCGAATAGCGCGTGAAATCAGGGACAGACCACGTTTCTTGGCTCGAAAAACGTGGTCTGTCCCTGATTTACGCCCGACTTACGACTGGGTAGATTTATAGACATTTTATGCGTAAGAATGGCTGCCAGAGTGGCTCTGCGGCCATTTTTATTTCTTAATCTGGCAAGAAAGTCCGCCTGACGCTCAGGCCGGCATCGGCGGCAGGATGCCGCGCGCCTCGGCCACGTTCCAGATCTTGCGGGCCGCGCCTGCGGCGGTGCGCATCACTTCGTTTTCGTCCATCGTGAGCAGCCGCCCGTCTCGCACCAGAGGCTTGCCGTGGACCATGGCGAACGCCATGTCCCCGCCGTTTCCCTTCCAGATGAGATTCTTGATGGGGTCCCATACCGGCTGCAGGTGCGGCTTGTGCAGATCGAAGACGAGGAGGTCCGCCTTCGCGCCGGCCTCGATGCGTCCGAGGTCTGGACGCCGGAGGGCTTTGCCCCCCGCCAGCGTAGCGGCGCGGATCAGCTCGTGCGCGGTGCCGACATGCGCCTTCCCATAGAACTGCTTGGAAAGCAGCCCGTTGATGCGCAGTTCGCTCACGATGTCCATGCCGATCGAGTCGGTGCCGATGCCGGTGTTGATGCCGGCCTTGGCGAAACGCGCATAGGGAAAGTTCATGCCCTCGCGGGCGAAGCTGTAGGCGCAGTTGGCCACGTGCGTGCCGGTCGCGGCCAGCACACCCAGCTCCTCGTCGGTCGCGCAACCGGCATGCGCGAGGATCACGTTCTCGCCAAGCAAGCCGGTGTCGCGCGCGTACTCCACCGCGCCCATGCCGTAGCGCTTGCGCAGCAGCGCGAGCTCCTGCGGCGTCTGCGCGAAGTGCGTCGTAAGCAGGCACCCCAGGTCGTCGGCCGCCTTGCGGCATTCGCGCAACAGCTCCGGGAGGCAGGTGTCGGTGGCGTGCGGGCCGATCGCCACCTGGGCGAGTCCTTCGGGTCCCTCGTCGCGCGCCTTGAAAAGGGTGATCGATTTTGCAAGTTGGGCTGAGCCATCGTTGCCGAAGTCCCAGACCGGGTAACCGTCCGGGCCGATGCGGGCGTTCGACGAGGATAGGATGAACGGCGCGCCCACTGTGCGCAGTCCGAGTTCGCGCGCGACGTCGAAGAACACGTCCTGCCCGTGGTGCCACATGTCGAGCACCGTGGTCGTCCCGCCCTTGAGGAGGTCGATCATTCCGAGCGCCGTCACCGCCCGCAGCTCGTCCGCGGTCAGCTCCTTTGCCGCCAGCGCCGTCAGCGGCAGCAGGATGTTGTAGACGAGCTTGGGCACCCAAGGCTCCATCTCCAGGTCGTCCGGAATGCCGCGGAACAGCCCGCCCCGGATGCAGTGCGCGTGCAGGTTGACGAAGCCGGGGGTGACCAGTCCGTGTTCGTAATGAACGACCGGGGTGCCGGCCGCAGGCGCGTCGGGCGTGACTGCCTCGATCGAAGTCCCGTCGACGTAGACGTAATGGTCGCGAAGAAGGGCCTGCGCACCCGCCTTCATCCCCAGCACGTAGCGCCCGGCGATGACGCTGGTGGTCACCGCGTTACTCCGGCGAAATGCCGGCGGACTTCGTGAGATTGCGCCAGACCTCGGTCTGATCCCGCGCAAGCGCGCCCATGGCATCTGCCGGAAGGAAACTCACGTCCATCGCCTGCCGCTCGATCTGCTCGCGCACCTCGGGTTTCTGCAGGACAGCCGCCAGCTCGCGCGAAAGGCGATCGACGACCTCCTTTGGCATCTTAGCGGGCCCGAAGAGGCCCATCCACGGCACCGCGGGGAAAGGCTGCATGCCCGCCTCGCGCATCGACGGCAGGTCGGGGAGCGTCTTGCTGCGGTAGTTGAGCAGGGTCGCCAGACCGCGCGCACGTCCATCGCGCACGTGTTGTGCGAGCGTGCCGGTGATGAGCATGATCTGGATCCGGCCGCTGATGAGGTCGTTCAGCGCGGTGGTCTCGCTCTTGTACGGTATGACTTGAAGCTGGAAACGCTCCGCGCTTGCAAGCAGCGTAGGAGCGATCGTGGCCGTGGCGCTCGAGCTGCCGGCGTTCAGCTTGCCCGGATTGGCGCGTCCGTATTCGCCGAGTTCCTTCAGCGTGCGCACCGGCAGGTCCGGGTGCACGGCCCAGAAAAAGCTGAAATTTCCGATTCCTGCGATCGGCGTGAGGTCGGTAAGCGGGTCGAAGGGCACGCTCTTTCGCAACGAGGGCAATGCGGAAACCTGCGTCGAAGTCGCGAAGAACACCGTGTAGCCGTCTGCTGATGCCTTGGTTACCTGGTCCCCTGCGACGATCCCATCCGCGCCCGGCCGGTTGTCGATGACGATCGGCTGGCCGAGCGACTGGGACAGCGCAGCCGCGATGATCCGCGCGATCACGTCGGTGGCGCCGCCGGTGCCGAAGGCGACGACGGCACGGATGGGCTTGGCGGGATATTGCGCTTGCGCGCTTCCCGCCGCGACCAGGGCAAGGACCAGCGTTGCCGCCAGCGCAGCGGATCGCTTCATCGGGCTACTCCAATTCATGAACTTTTATTTACTAAGAATGGCTGCCTGTCTGGATTTCAAGCCAATTCGTATCCCAAAACTGGAATATTCTACGGCCGAGGCCCTACTCCACCTTGGCACCGGACGACACGACGATCGGCGCCCATTTGGCCGTTTCCGCCGCAATCACCTTGCCGAAATCTTCCGGGGTGCCCTTGATCGGCTTGCCGCCAAGGTCGGCCAGGCGCTCGAGCATCTTCGCATCCGACAATGCGCGGTTCACTTCGGCATTGATGCGGTCGATCGCCGTGCGCGGCGTGCCCTTGGGCATGCCGATGCCGAACCATGCGGTGGCTTCGTAGCCCTTCACGGTTTCGCCGACCGTCGGCACGCCGGGCAACGACGGCTCGCGCTCGGCCGAGGTCACCGCCAGGGCGCGCAGCTTGCCGCCTTTGATGTGGCCCGCGGACGACGGAAGGTTGTCGAAGATCACCTGTACCTGCCCTGCCATCACGTCGATCAGGGCCGGCCCGGCGCCCTTGTACGGCACGTGCAGCATGTTGCAGCCGGTCATCGCCTTGAACAGCTCGCCCGACAGGTGGACCGAGGTGCCGCTGCCGGAGGAAGCCATGTTGACCTTGCCGGGATTCGCCTTGCAGTGGGCGATGAACTCGGCGACGTTTTTTGCCGGCAGGCTTGGCGTCACGACCATGACGTTCGGCGCTCTCACCAGGCCCGCGACCGGGACGATGTCGCGAATGAAATTGAACGGCAGGTTCTTGTAAAGGGTCGCATTGATGCCGTTGGCCGGGTTTACCAGCAGCATGGTGTAGCC
>JANMXB010000353.1:0-5980 GCA_031380765.1 Pseudomonadota bacterium
CGTATGGGCGTGGGGAATCTGCGGGAGGGTTACTCCCGCGAGCGCCCAGAGAACCAGAACGATCCCGCCTGCCCACAGCGCAGCCAGGCGCAAGGGCCGTTGTGACTTGCGCGCCTGCTCTTCGGCAAAGGCCGCTTCGAGCTTCGCATCCGCGAATCGCAGGGAAAAGCGGTGCATCCGCGCAGGGTCGTCGCTCATGTTCGCAGCCTAGCGGCTACCGTCGAGCAGGACGAAGCAGATGCGCGCCGTCTTGGCGGATCGATTTGCCCAGGCGTGGTTGGTGCCGCGCTGGACGAGCACGTCGCCCGCGCGCATCAGCGTTTCGCCCTCGTCCATGACCGCCCAGATCTCGCCCTCGAGAATGATCGCGTAGTCCACGGTGTCGGTGCGGTGCATGCCCGGATGCGCGCCCTCGCGCTTGTCGTGCTGCGCATCGGTGAACATGGTGCCGAAGGTCGCCTGGATCCGGCGCTTCCTCTCGGCCGGGTCGGCCACTTCGGGCGGGAAATCGATGATGCGCAGGATCGAGCCGCCGTTGCCGGGCGGCAGGATCCCCTTGTGATCCGCGATGGTGTCCGGCGCATCGACCTTTTCCGGTGCGGCCAAAGTGCGCCACACATTGACGTTGCGGTAACCGGGCCGCTCGGCCACCGTTCGGATCGCGGTGGCGGGCGCGTCCTCGGCGATGCGCGAACGGCCATTGGCGTCGTCGGCGGTGATGATGCGGCGGATCGGGGGCAGGGCGTCGCTCATGAAATGCCTTTCCTGACAAGAAACTGTATTGGTGGTGCGTCAATCTTAACGCGCAGGCGCGTGATAGGCTTCCAGCGCTTCTTTCGGGGAGGAAGAACATGATCACGCGTCGCGAATTTCTCGGCTCTTCCGGCGCATTCGCCGGACTCGTCTTCTGCGGTTGCCCGATGTTCGTGGTGCCGCACGCGCATGCGCAGCCGCGGCGCCGCGAAACCATCGTATCGGGCAAGCGCGCGAAAGTGATCGATGTTCACGCGCACTGCGCGGTCCCCGAGGCGATGGCGCTCATGGGCCTGAAGTTCGGCGGGCCATCGATCCGGCCCGACCTGAGCATGACCACGGCGCTCGCGGAGCGACTCGCGGCGATGGACGCCCAGGGCGTCGACATGGAAGTGCTGAGCATCAATCCCTACTGGTACAAGGCCGAGAGGGAGCTGGCCGAAAAGCTCATCCAGATCCAGAACGAGAAACTCGCCGAGGCGTGCGGGGCAAATCCGGACCGGTTCCTGGCCTTCGCTTCAGTCGCCTTGCAGCATCCCGACCTCGCCGCCCGCCAGCTGGAGGAGGGGGTAAAGAAATACGGGCTCCGCGGCGCGGCGATCGGCGGCAGCGTCGACGGCCTGGAACTCAGCGACCCGAAATTCCACCCGTTCTGGGCAAAAGCCGAAGAGCTCGGCGTGCTCGTCTTCATCCATCCGCAGGGGACAGGCGCCCCGAGCGAGATGGCGCGTCGCTTCAAGGGCAACGGATATCTCGAAAATGTGATCGGCAATCCGCTCGAGACGACGATCGCGCTCTCCCACCTCATCTTCGAGGGAACGCTGGACCGGTTCCCCGGGGTGAAGATCTGCGCGGCACACGGCGGCGGCTTCCTGCCTTCGTACGCGCACCGCTCCGATCGAGGCTGCATCGCGTTGCCCGAACGGTGCCCCGGCGGTCCACACGGACCGCTGAAGAAGAAGCCGACCGACTACCTGAAGCAAATGTACTACGACACCATGGTGTTCTCGCCCGAAGGCGTGCGCCATCTTGCGGCGGAGGTTGGATCCAGCCAGCTCGTTATCGGCACCGACTATCCGTATCCCTGGACGAAGACCGCGGTGGAGGAGGTGATGGCTACGCCCGGGTTTTCGGATGCCGAAAAAATAGCGATCCTCGGCGGCACCGCGGCGAAGCTGCTCGGGGTCAAGGGCTAGCATCAATGCCCCAACGTGCCACAATTGTGCATTGACCAAGGCATGGACTTTTCCAGCGGGTCCGAGGGAGGGCGCGATGAAGACGATCAGGCAGTTGTTGCTGGGCAAACCGGAAGGCCTGTGCACCATCGGGCCCGACGCGCGCGTGTTCGATTCGCTCAAGATGATGGCGGAGAAGAACATCGGCGCGCTGCTGGTGGTCGAGGGCGACAAGCTTGTCGGCATCGTTTCCGAGCGCGACTATGCGCGCAAGGTGATCCTGCACGGCAAGTCGTCGCACGATACGCCGGTCAGGGAAATCATGACCGCGCGCGTGGTCTGCGTGCAACCCGAAAACACCGTCGAGGAATGCATGGCGCTGATGACGGACAAGCACATCCGCCACCTGCCGGTGATCGAGAACGAAAAGCTGGTCGGGATCCTGTCGATCGGCGACCTGGTCAAGGAGACGATCTCCGAGCAGCAGTTCATGATCAAGCAGCTCGAGTCGTACATTCATAGCTGACATGCTGAGCCGGGCATTGGTTGCCGCGATTGGGCTTCTCGCGGGCGAGGCCGGCGCGCAAACCGCCTACCCGCTGAAACCGGTGCAGGTGATCGTCGGGTTCAGCGCGGGCGGCAGCGTCGACGTGATGGCACGCACACTGGCGAATGCAATCTCCGCGCAGCTCGGCCAGCCGTTCGTGATCGTCAACCGCGACGGCGCCTCCGGTTCGATCGGATTCGGCCAGCTCGCGAACGCGCAGCCCGACGGCTATACGCTCGGCGCGGGGCCCACAACGCCCATTTCGATCGCGCCGCACCTGATGAAGAATATCAAGTTCGGCGTCGACTCTTTCGAGTACCTCTGCCAGTCGTTCGAGAACGTGTTCACGGTTGCGGTGCCGCTCGACTCGCCTTTCAAATCGATGACCGAGGTGATCGCCGCCGCGCGCGCGAGTCCGGGAAAGCTGTCGTTCGGCCACTCCGGCGTGGGCACCGTGCCGCACCTCTCGGTGGCCAACCTGGTCTATCGCACCGGCATCGACGTGCCCGCAATTCCGTATCGGGGCGAAGCCTCGATGTTCGCGGACCTCATGGCCGGCCGCATTCCCGTGGGTTCGCCTTCCGTGGCCTTGGCCGTGGGCCAGAAGGTACGCGTGCTTGCCGTGTTCGCGGACTCGCGTCATCCGGCGTTCCCCGAGGCGCCGACTTTCTCGGAGCTGGGCATGCCGTCGATGCCGCCCGGATTCAACGGCCTGTTTGCGCCGAAGGGCACGCCTCGCGAAGTGCGCGCGGTGCTCGAGCGAGCGTGCGAGCAGGCGGTGCAGACCGAGTCGTTCCGCTCGACGGCGCAGCGCCTGAGCCAGCGGAACGCGTACCAGAATGGTGCGGCCATCGCAGAGCGCGCGGCAACGGATTACAGCTACAAGGGCGAGGTCATCAAGGCGCTGGACATCAAGGTCGAATAAGATGCTCTTTTAAGGGAGGATTGCGATGATGCACGGCTCAATCTCAGGTATTGGAATTGTGTTGCTCGCTTGCTCGTCATTGGCCTATGCCCAGCAGGAAATAGTCGGGACATATAGCGGGAGCTACAGCGTGTCCGGATTGAATCACCCGATGCGATACACCGGGACGCTGACAATTACAGGCGTGGAAAATGGCAAGGTCGCGGGCAAGTTCAATATCGATGCCAACGTCTGCAGCGGGGACTATCCCATCGAGGGGACCTACCAGGACGGCAAGCTCGAATTGCGCACCGGCGACGGGAGCATGAGGGGCTGCGGTCAGGAGGCGATCAAATTGGCTCCTCAGGGGAACCGGCTGGTGGGGACGATCGGCGGCTTCAACGCATCCTTGGGTAAAAAATAGCGACGCGAGCCGCCGGTAATGCGATGAACACGCGAGCCGCCGTACTGGCACTGCTCGTCCTCTGCGTTGCGTCGGCTGCCTGCGCGCAGGCCGAGTGGCCCAAAGCGAAGCCGGTCAACATCATTGTCGGCTTCGCTCCGGGCAGCACCACCGACATCGTTTCGCGCGTGATCGCGCAGAAGCTCACGGAGGCGACCGGCGCATCCTTCGTGGTGGAGAACAAGCCCGGCGCGGGCGGCAACATCGCCACCGGGCAGGTCAAGCGCGCCGCGCCGGACGGCTACACGGTGCTCGCGCACAGCGTCGCTTTCGCAGTCAACCCTTCGCTTTACCCGAACGCGGGCTACGACGCGTTGAGGGATTTCATCCCGCTTGCTTTCGGCGGGCGCACGCCCAACATCATCACGGTCAACCCGGCCACTCCGGCCCGCGATCTCAGGGAACTGGTCGAGCTCGCAAAGACACAATCGCTCAACTATGCTTCCTCTGGCATCGGCACCACCACCCATCTTTCGATCGAGCGCCTGAAGACGGTCGCCGGCATCAACATCACCCATGTGCCCTACCAGCCGGCGGCTGCGATCGCCGCGGTCGTAGGCAACCAGACCCAGATGGCCTCGACTTCAATGCCCCCTGCGGTGCCGCAGATCAAGGCGGGCAAGCTGCGCGCGATCGCGGTGACGAGCGCTAAACGCTCGCCGCTCCTGCCCGAAGTTCCCACGGTGACAGAATCGGGCTATGCCGGGTTCGACGATTACACCTGGATCGGCTTCTTCCTGCCGCTGGCCACGCCATCGGGAATCGTCGAGCGGTTCAACGCGGACATCAACCGCGCGATGGATACCCCGGAGGTGCGGGAGCGCTTTGCCCAGGCAGGACTCGAGGTCGTGAAATATACACCTGCGGAGTTCGGTTTATTCCTCAGGGACGAAGTGCCCAAGTGGGCCGCCGTCGTCAGGAGTTCGGGCGCGAGGGTGGAGTAGCATGCCTGAATTGAACAACCCGCCCTGCGGCTGTACATTGGATTCCCCCTTAACGAACAAACCAACGAGGAAAAAATGTCGCAATCAATCCTGAAAGTGCTGCTGTCGATGCTCTTCGCGCTGTGCGCAACGGGCACGTTCGCCCAAATGCCCAATCCGTATGGGGCGCCGATCAGTCTCGAAAACGCGAAGAAGGCGGCGGCGGCCGCGGCAGCCGAGGCGCGCAAGAACAATTGGAACATGGCGATCGCCGTCACCGACGCCGGCGGCGACCTCGTGTATCTCGAGAAGATGGATGCCACGCAGACGGGCAGCGTCAAGGTCGCGATCGGCAAGGCCAATTCTGCGGCGATGTTCAAGCGCCCGACCAAAGTGTTCCAGGACGTGGTTGCGAGCGGTGGCGGGGGACTCCGCATCCTCGGCCTGGAAGGCGCTGTTCCGCTCGACGGCGGCCTGCCGATCGTCATGGACGGCAAGATCGTCGGCGCCATCGGCGTCTCGGGCGCCGCGGGCGACCAGGATGCACAGTGCGCAAAGGCGGGTGTCGATACGCTTAAGTAAAAGCGGCACGTGACGCGAAAATGAACAGGCGCGCCACGCTCCTGGCATTGCTGGCGCTCGGGGCCGCGCCGCTTGCCGGCGTTGCTCAGCAGCGGACGAAAGTCCGGCGCGTCGGCTGGCTGGAGTGGACCGACCAGGGACGCTTCAGCGAAGTAACGGGGAAGGCTTTCGTCGAGGGACTGCGCGCGGACGGGTTTGCCGAGGGCACGAACCTCGTCATCGAAAAGCGCGTGGCCCATGGCGATCTGAAGAAACTGTCGGCGCAGGCGAAAGAGCTCGCGGCGCTCAATGTCGACGTCTTGTTCACGCCCTCGAAGGCGGCAACGGATGCCGCCTGGTACGCGAGTCGCGCGATTCCAACGGTTATCGCGACCGTCACCGATCCGGTCGCCGTTCAATACGCCGAGTCATTGGCGCGGCCGGGCAAGCACATTACCGGCGTCACCACGGCGAGCGCCGAATTGACCGGCAAGCGCCTGGAGCTGCTCCGCGAGGCGACGCCGGGCGCGACACGCATCGCGGTGCTTTACGACAAGGCCCTGTACGACAGTTGCCAGGAAGAGCTCAAACAGTTCCGGGCCGCGGCGAAGAAACTCGGCGTTTCCCTGGTGGAGATCTCGGTCTCCAATCTCG
>JANMXB010000359.1:0-7253 GCA_031380765.1 Pseudomonadota bacterium
CAGCCCGAGGCTCGAGTTGTTGAGGAAGTAGTGGCCGTTCACCTCGCCCACGTCGATCGCTGCGTGATTGCCTGCGGCGATTGCTGCAAGCGCATCGTCCGGATTGTCCGGGATGCCGAGATCTTTTGCGAAGTGGTTCAGGGTGCCCAGCGGAAGAACGCCCATCAGAGTGGACGAACCCACGAGGCGGGAAGCGACCGCGTTCTGCGTCCCGTCACCGCCGCCGGCCACGATGGCGCCGCATTGCGCATCCAGCGCACGCTGTACTGCCTGGGCAATCTCTTGCCCGCTTTTTGCCTCGACAATCGGCCCGCCGTTGGCGATCGCGTCGACCGCCGGCCGGTTCGCCTGCAGCCACGATTGGGCGCCGGCCTGGCCTGCCTGGACATTGATTATGAATGCAACGCGCCGGCTCACCGGGTCGATCAAAGCGTCATCGGATTGCGTGGCTGGCGGCCTTCGAGGATGTCTTCCATGCGGGCGCGGATCGCTCCCTTGATCTTCGGATGGGTGAGGATGTAGAAGCGATCCTCCTTGACGGCAGAGAGCACGGCGGCGCCGATGTCATCCGCGGTGAGCCGCCCCGAGCGCACGGCCTTGCGCAGCATTTCCTCCCTGGCCAGCTGCTCCGGCGACTTTTGCACCGAAGGATTGACAAGCTCGGAGGGCCGGTTGCGCTCGGAGTCGGCGATGCCCGTGGGCACGTAGGCGGGGCAGAGCACCGAGCAGCCGACTTTCGATTTTCGCTCGCCGAGGTCGTGGTACAGCGTCTCGGTAAGGGCAACCACCGCGTGCTTGGTCACGTTGTACATGGCCGAATTGGGCGGGTTGATGAGGCCGGCCACCGAGGCCGTATTGACGATGTGGCCCTCGTCCTGCGCGAGCAGCAGCGGGGTGAAAGCGCGCACGCCATGGATCACGCCCCACAGGTTGACCCCCAGCATCCATTGCCAGTCGGCAAGCGAGGTTTCCCACGCCAGGCCCAGTGGCGAGACGCCGGCGTTGTTGCACACCACGTGCACGCCGCCGAGCTCGGCGACAACGCGCCCGGCAAGCGCGTCGACCTCTGCGCCTTTGGAAACGTCGGTGCGCACCCCGATGGCGTTGACCCCGAGGGCCTTGATCTCCGCCACGACCGCCTCGAGGCTTTTCCGTTCGATGTCGGCCACCGCGACGTGCATGCCTTCGCGCGCGAAATGCAGCGCCATGGCGCGGCCCAGGCCGCTGGCGCCGCCGGTGACCACGGCCACTTTTCCCCGGAGTGTTTTCATCCCTTCGGTGTCTTCATTTTCAGTCAGGGCTTCGGAATGGGGCGCGGCTGCCCGTCCGGGTCGATCGCGACAAAGGTCAGCGTCGCCTCCGTGACCTTCACCACTTTTGGGTCCGAAGGCCGGCGCTCGGCGTACACCTCGACGCAGACCGTCACCGAAGTATTGCCGATGCGCACGATGTCCGCGTAGAAGGACACGACGTCGCCGATCTGCACCGGCTGCTTGAACACGAAGGAATTCACCGCAACGGTGGCCACGCGTCCGCGCGCGACGCGCCCTGCGGCGGTTCCGCCCGCGACGTCGACCTGCGACATGATCCAGCCGCCGAAGATGTCGCCGTTCTGGTTGGCGTCCGCAGGCATCGGCACCACGCGCAACGCGGCGTGCCTGCCTTCGGGCAGCGTGAGATTGGGCGGCTGGTGCGAGGCGATGCCCACGTTTCGCTTTCCCTCAGTGGCCTTCGTAGATGCGCGCCAGCGCGGTCGCGTTGCGCTCGAAGATCTGCGCGCGCTTGGCTTTGAGCGTCGGGGTAAGGAGGCCGTTCTCCACGCTCCACGGCTCGGCCGACATCGCCGCGCGGCGGATCTGCGCGTAGCCCGGGAAAGGGCGCATGCGCGCGGCGATGCGCTCGAGGACGATCTTCTCGGCGCCGGGCGAGGCCAGCACGACCGGATCGATGCCGGCGGCCCTTGCCGCTTCCTGCCAGCGCTGCGGATTCAGCACCACCAGGGCCGACAGGTAGGATTTGCCTTCGCCAAGCACGAGCGCCTGCTCGAACAGGCTGTCGCCGAGGATCGCCTCCTCGATGTCGCCGGGCGGCATTTTCTCGCCGTTGGCAAGCACGATGATGTCCTTGATGCGGCCGGTCAGGTACACGTGGCCGGTCGCGTCGATGCGGGCCACGTCGCCGGTGTGGAGCCACCCGTCTTTCAGCGTGGCCGCCGTAGCCTGCGGGTTGTTCCAGTAGCCCATCATCACGTTCGGCCCGCGGGCGAGCAATTCGCCGTTTTCGGCGATTTTGATCTCGACGTTCTGGATCACCTTTCCCACCGAGCCCGGCACGTTGTCGTTTTTCGTGTTGGTGGTGATCACCGGGCTCGATTCGGTCATGCCGTAGCCCTGGGTCACGGGCAGGCCCAGGCCGATGAAGACGCGCGAGATCTCCGGTGCGAGCGCCGCACCGCCGGCGCCCGCCGAGCGCAGCCGGCCGCCCAGCTTCACCAGAACCTTGTCTGCCACCAGCCGCTTCAGGATCGGCCACAGGAGGAACGAGGCCTTCCACGGGCCGCGTCCCTGCGCATGCTCGAAGCGGGCGTAGCCTATATCCACGGTGCGATAGAAGAGCTTGCGCCGGCTCTCGGGCGCCTCGTCGAGCTTCGCTTTGACCGCCGCCCACACCCGCTCGAAGATGCGCGGGACCGCGTGAAAGAGCGTGGGCTTGACGATCTGCAGGTCCTCGCCGAGCTGCGCAATGGAGCGGGCGTAGGTGGTCTTGAATCCGACCATTACGCCCATGTAATAGCCGACGTTGCGCTCGAACACGTGCGACAGCGGCAGGAAGGAGAGGAACTCGTCGTCCTCCCGGACGTCCGCGTTGGCGAGCGCGTCGCGGCAGTTCGAAAGGAGGTTGTCGTGCGAGAGCATCACGCCCTTGGACCGGCCCGTGGTGCCGCTCGTGTAGATGATCGAAGCCAGCTTTTTGCCGTCATCCGAAACATGCCGGTTGACTCCCGTTTCGGGCAGCCAGTCGGCGACGCTGATGACGCGCGGATCCCCGAAGGGGCTGCCCGAGGGATTGAGCACCAGGATCCGCTCGACGCCAGGCAGGTCGAGCTTCAGCACGCGGAACTGGCCCCATTGCTCCTGGGTGTCGAACAGCACGAGCTTGGCGCCGCAGTCGGCGAGGAGGTAGGCGACGTTGTCGGGACGGTCCACGGTGTACAGCGGCACGACGACGAGGCCCTCGCCGTAGGCCGCCTGGTCGAACATCACCCATTCGGGCGAGTTGCGCTGCATGAGCGCAACGCGGTCGCCGGGCTGCAGGTTCTCTTGCGCGAAGCCCGCCTGCCAGCGGCCGATGGCGGCGTACATCTCGCCCCAGGTGCGCGTGCGCCAGCGCCCGGTGTTCGGGTTGAAGTCCACGTAGGCCTGACGGCCGACTGAGAGCTTCGCCCTCTCGCGGAACAGGCCGTCGAGGGTTTTCGCGTCCTCGTAGCGGATCCGGCCGGTCCCTGCCTGCATGCGTGACTCCCCGCTAGTGTTTTTGTCCCGCGTAGTTTAGCGGACCGCCTCTGAAAGGGGCGAATCCGGTGCCGAAGATGAGGCCGGCGTCGATCAGGTCGGCTTCGGCGACGATGCCTTCCGCAAGCACCGCCTGGGCCTCGCGCACGTACGGCTCGACCAGGGCGTCGATGGTTTCCTGGCGCACCGGATCGGGCTCGCCTTTTACCGCCTTGCCGTTTTCATACTTATAGATGCCCTGGCCGGTTTTCTTGCCCAGATGCCCGAGGGCGACCTTGTCGAGCAGGACCCGGGGCGCCTGGGGCTCGCTGCCGTCGGGGTTGCGCTTGACCAGCGCCTTGCCCGCCGCGAGGCAGATGTCCAGGCCCACAGTGTCGGCCAACTCGATCGGCCCCATCGGCATGCCGAACTGCTCCATGGCCGCGTCGAGCGTCTCGGGCTTGATGCCTTCGTCCAGCATGCGGAAGGCCTGCTGCATGTAAGGTCCGAGCACGCGATTGACGAGGAAGCCGGGCGAGTCCTTGACCGGGAGCGGCAGCTTGTCGATCTGGCGCACGAACGCGGCGGCCTTTTTTGCATCCGCCGGATTGGTGTTCGCGCCCGACACGATCTCGACGAGCATCATCTGCGGGACCGGATTGAAGAAGTGGATACCCACCAGGCGCCCCGGATCCTTGAAATTTGCGCCGATGTCGGACAGTTTGAGGCTCGAGGTGTTGGTGGCGAGGATCGCACCGGGCTTGGCCAGCGGCTCGAGCTTGGCGAAAAGGGCGCGCTTGGCTTCCACGTTCTCGAAAATCGCCTCGATGATCACGTCCGCTTTTGCCGCGCCAATGCCCGAGGTATCCGGAATCAGGCGATCAAGAGCATCACGGATGCGGCGCGAGTCGCGCACGCGCTTCTTGAACAGCTCCGCGGCGCGCTTCATGGCCGGCGCGAGGCGATCGGGGGAGGTGTCCTGCAGCGTGACCGTGATACCGCGCATCGCGCAGATCGCCGCAATGTCGCCGCCCATCACGCCCGCGCCGACGACGTGAACGTGCTTCGCCTCGAAGTCCGGGTCCTTGCCCAGTGCCTTCATCTTTTCCTGCAGGAAGAAAATGCGGATCAGGTTCTTGGTGGTCGGATGGTCGAAGAGCGCGTTGATCGAGTAAGGAGCGTCCGGCTCGATGAACGGGTTGCCGTCGTGCGTCCGCCAGAGGTCGAGGATCGCGTACGGCGCGGGATAGTGCTCCTGGCGAGCGCGTTTTGCCACCTGCTTTCTTGCCTGCGCCACGACGAAACCGCGCAACGGGCCGAGCATCATGCGCTGCATGAAAGGCAGCGGTTTGCGCGCGGGCGCTTCGAGCGTGAGCATGCGCGCCGTGTTCTCGAAGATGCGCAAGGGTACGGACTGGTCCGCAAGGCGCGACCGCTTCGCGCGCCCGGCATCCAGCGACTTGCCGGTGAGCAGCATGTCCAACGCTGCGCTCGGGCCGATCTTCTTCGGCAACCATTCGATGCCATGCCACGCGGGCACGATGCCGAGCATGACTTCGGGGAACGCAAACCGCGTTGCCGGGTCGTCGAGGGCAACGATGTACCGGCAGGCGAGCGCGAGCTCCAGCCCGCCGCCCATGCAATAGCCGTTCACCATTGCGGTGGTCGGGAAGAGCAGGTCGTGAAGTTTCTGGAACACGTCCCAGCCGGCGCGCACGAAGGAGAGTGCATCGGCGGGCGTGGCGAAGCGCGTGAACGCCTCGACATCCGCCCCTGCGATGAACGCGGCTTTCGCCGAGCGGATGATCATTCCTTTGGGTTTGAGCGCAGTGATGGCGTCGAGCGCCGCAGAAAGTTCGTCAATCGCCTCGCGCGAAAAGGTATTGGTCGACTCATTCTGCTTGTCGAAGGTCAGCCAGACGAGGCCCTGCGCGTCCTGCTCGTAGCGCCAGTGTTTGTAAACCGTGTTTGTTTGCGCGCGCGCATCTATTCGATCCATGGTCAGAGGGCCTCCACAAGCATCGCGCCACCGAGGCCGCCGCCAATGCATATGGAGGCGATGCCACGCTTCGCGTTGTTGCGCTTCAATACCTTAAGCAGGTGCAGCACGATTCTTGCGCCGGAGGATCCGACGGGATGCCCCAGGGCGATCGCGCCGCCATCGACATTGAGCTTCGATTCGTCGAGCGCGCCCATCGCACCGTCGAGGCCCAGCTGCTCCTTGCAGTACTTCTCGTCTTTCCACGCTGCGATACAGCCAAGCACCTGCGCGGCAAAGGCTTCGTTGATCTCCCAATAGTCGAGGTCGTCGAGGCCCAGGCTGTTGCGCTTCATGATCGGCGTGGCGGCGTGCACCGGGCCGAGGCCCATCTGCGCGGGATCGAGGCCCGCCCATTCGGTGTCGACGATCTGGCCGATCGGCTGGAGGTTGTGCCGCTTCAGCGCCGCGTCATCGGCCAGCAGCAGCCAGGCCGCGCCATCGGTGATCTGCGACGAGTTGCCCGGCGTGACGTTGCCGTACTTGCGGTCGAAGAACGGCTTGAGCTTGGCGAGGTTGGCCACCGACGAATCGCGCCGCACGCCGTCGTCGAGCGAATAGGCGGTGCCGGACTTGTCGTAGACCGCTTCGACTTCGCCGCCGCCCGGGGCAAGATAGCCCGCGTCCTGGGCCGCGACCACGCGCTGGTGGGAGCGGACCGAAAATTCGTCCATCAGAGCCCGCGTGATGCCGAAACGGTGCGCAATGTTCTCCGCCGTCTGCCCCATCAGCAGGCCGACCATGGGGTCGGTGAGGCCTTTCATGATCGCTATTACCGGCGCAAGGTAGCCGAGCTTCAGCTTGGCAAGCTGCGCGACCTTTTGGCCGGGCGATTTCGCGGCATACCAGTTGGCGAGCCACAGGACCATGGCATCGGAAAGGAGCAGCGGAGCGCGCGATAACGCGTCGGTCCCGCCCGCCATCACAAGCTGGGAGCGGCCCGCGAGGATGTTATTGATGCCGGAGTCGATCGCCTGCATGCCTGAGGCGCAATTCCTCATGACCGTCCAGCCGGGCACCTTCTGTCCGCAGCCCATGCGCAGCGCGACCACGCGGCCGATATTGACCTCGTCAACCGAAGGCGAGGCGCAGCCAAGGATGACCTCATCGAGCTCGGTGGGCGAAAATTTCTGCCGCACCAGCAGCGCGCGCCCGGATTGCGCTGCGAGGTCGCCCGCCGAGAACGGCCCGGGCTTGTTCCTCGCCTTAAGGAACGGCGAACGGGCGCCGTCGACGATATAGATCGGTCTGGATAGTGCGCTGGCCATGGCCCGCCCCCCTTGTGGATAACTCTGAAAACCGTGGAACCGGCGAAATGCTACGCGGCCCTTGCGATGGCCGGCTTGGTGTCGTCGTGTTTCGCCATAGTCTCGGCGCGGCCGAAGTCCTGCGGGAAGTCGTCCACCTTGATGACGCCCTTGCGCAGGGTTTCCTTTCTCTGCCAGAGCGAAAACTCTTCGGCCGTGATGATCGCCTTGTCGCGGGCAAGCGTCGCGAGGTCTCCCTGCATACGGCGCTCGAGCGCTCCGCTCTTCACTGCCTCGCGCAGCTTCTTCTCGATTGACTCGCACGCAATCGTTGCTACGAACGCGGCTTCGAGCTGGCCGCTCGGATCGGCTTCGGACTTCGAGAGGTACATGCCCAACGTCAGGCGATCACGGGCGGCCGAAGGCGCGAGCAGCAATGACGCGCACTGGTGGTTGAGCTCGTCCGAGGGCGGTGCG
>JANMXB010000299.1:0-1948 GCA_031380765.1 Pseudomonadota bacterium
TAGACGCCCTTGAGGTCGGCGAAGCTGATGTGCTCGTCGATCCACAGCCCTTCGACCTGGTGGAACATCGGCGAGTGCGTGGCATCGGAGTCGACGCGGTAAGTGCGGCCCGGCGCGATCACCTTGAGCGGCGGTGAGTGCATTCGCGCGTAGCGCACCTGCATCGGGCTGGTGTGCGTGCGCAGGAGAAGGGGCAGGCCCGACGCGTCTTTTTCGTCGACGTAGAAAGTGTCCTGCATGGAGCGCGCCGGATGGTTCTCCGGGTTGTTCAGGGCAGTGAAGTTGTACCAGTCGGTCTCGATCTCGGGCCCGTCGGCCACGTCGAATCCTATGGAGCGGAAGATCTCCTCGATCCTCTGCCAGGTGCGGATCACGGGATGGATGCCGCCGGGTTTGCGTCCGCGGCCGGGCAGCGTGACATCGAGCGCTTCCTCGGCCAGACGCGCCTGCATCTTCGCGTCCGCGAGGCCGGCGCGCCGCGCATCGAGTGCCGCCTCGAGTCTTGCCTTGGCCTCGTTGATGCTCGCGCCCGCGGCCTTGCGCTCTTCGGCCGCCAGCGCGCCCAGGCCTTTGAGCAAGTGAGTGAGTTCGCCCGCTTTCCCCAGATAGCGCGCCTTGGCGTTCTCGACAGACGCCGGGTCAGCGGCCTGCGCAAACTCCGCGAGCGCCCTGGCTACGATGTCATCGAGGTTTTGCATAAGCACAAATGAAAAGCGAGGGTCTCGCCCTCGCTCTTCTTCGCGTTCCTTTTTTCCCTGGCTCAGGCCGCGAGGTTGGCCTTGACCTGTCCGGCGATCTTCGCAAACGCCGCCTTGTCCATCACCGCGATGTCCGCAAGCACCTTGCGGTCGATCTCGATGTTGGCTTTCTTGAGGCCGTTCATGAAGACGCTGTAGGTCATCCCGTGCGAGCGCACCGCCGCGTTGATGCGGGCGATCCACAGCGCGCGGAACGTGCGCTTCCTGTTGCGGCGGTCGCGATAGGCATATTGCCCCGCCTTCATCACCGCCTCTTTGGCGATGCGGAATACGTTCTTGCGGCGGCCGCGGAACCCCTTGGCCTGCTCGAGGACTATCTTGTGGCGCGCGAGCGCCGTTACCCCGCGTTTGACTCTTGGCATTTGTCCTCTCCTTAACCTGAATAGGGCAGCATGGCTTTAACCGAAGCCAGGTTGCTCTCGTGGATCGAAGTCCCGCCGCGCAGGTGGCGTTTGCGCTTGGTCGACTTCTTGGTAAGGATATGGCGCAGGTTGGCGCTTCCCCGCTTGATGCTGCCGGAGCCGCGCACCTTGAACCGCTTGGAGGCGCTTTTCTTCGTCTTCATCTTGGGCATGACTGTTCATCGCTTTTTGTAACATGACGCCAGGTGGCCCGCTGCGCGAGCGCTTGATACCCGGTGGTCACTTGTGTCCCGCGCCGTTCTGCGGGTGTACCGCCTTCCGCGCGTCGTCTTGCGCGGTAAGCGCTTTCTCTACGCTGCGGCCGGTTTCGGCTCCGCAGCTTTATCAGGGGCGGCGCCTTCGGCCTTCGGCGCTTTGGGCGCCCTGGGCTTCTGTGGTGCCGCCACCTTGAGGTCCTTCTTCTTCGGCCCCAGCACCATCACCATCTGGCGGCCTTCCATCCTGGGAAAATTCTCCACTACACCGTGCGGCTCGAGATCGGCCTTGACCCTTTCGAGCAACCGCACGCCGAATTCCTGGTGCGCCATCTCACGGCCGCGGAAACGCAACGTCACTTTCGTCTTGTCGCCTTCCTCGAGGAAGCGGATCAGGTTCCTCAGCTTGATCTTGTAGTCGCCCTCATCCGTGCCGGGGCGGAACTTGACCTCTTTGACCTGGATCTGCTTCTGCTTGAGCTTGGCTTCGTGCGCCTTCTTCTGCTCGCGGTACTTGAACTTGCCGAAGTCCATGAGCTTGCACACGGGAGGCACGGCCAGCGGGGCGATTTCC
>JANMXB010000307.1:0-2899 GCA_031380765.1 Pseudomonadota bacterium
CAGACGCCCGAGTACAAGGCGCTCAACCCCGACGCGCAGGTGCCGCTGGTCGTCGTGGACGGCAAGCCGCTGGCGCAGATCGTGGCGATCTGCGACTGGATCGACCGCGCCAATCCCGAGGCCAAACTGCTGCCCGCCGACCCGTGGGCGCGTGCACAGGCGCTCTCGCAGCTCGCGTGGATGAACAACACCGTCCACCCGAGTTTCACGCACGTTTTCATGCCGCAGAAATTTGCGGAAAGCGAGGCCGCGCGCGCGGAAATCAAGACCAGTGCCGCGGCAAAGTACGCGAAGCTCCTCGGGCGCGTGGAAGACATGGCGGCCGGCGCCTCCCCCTGGCTGCTGGGGGCGAACCTGTCTTTCCACGACGCCTACGCGTTTACGCTCCTGCGCTGGGGCGGCTATGCCGGCATCGATCCGGCCGGCTACCCGAAACTGCTCGCCTATGTCCAGCGCGTCATGGCCGCGCCCCCGGTGGCCGTGGCGCTCGAGCGCGAGCGCGTCAAGCTGGATACCTACAAGGCGGCGGCCTAGGGTTCCAAAACACGCCTTGCGGCCGGCGTGTGGACGGACGTAATACTTTGTTTTACACTCTTCGCCATGATCAAGACAATCCGCAAGATGGGCAATTCGCAGGGCCTGATCTTCGACCAGGCGCTGTGCGAGCTCACGGGCCTCAAAGTCGGCGACGAAGTCAACGTGGTGGTGCACGAAGGGGGGACGGTCACGCTCACCCCGATGCGGACCGTGGTCACGGCCACGGACGCCGGCGCGAGCGCCAAAGACCTGATCCGTCGCAACAGCGCCCTCTTCAAGCGCCTTGCCTGACAAAGAGTACGTCCATCTCGATGTCGAGGCGGCGCTCGCCATCCATGCCGAAGTGCTCGAGGCTCACGGGGGCGGCGCGGGAATACGCTCGCGCGCGCTGCTCGAGTCGGCCATCGCTGCGCCTCAGGCGACTTTCGGCGGCAAGTCCCTGATGGGCGACGGAATCGAAATCGGCGCCGCTTACCTCTTCTACCTGTGCGGGAACCATCCTTTTGTGGATGGCAACAAACGCACGGCGCTTGCTTCGTGCCTCGTATTCCTGCGCGCGAACGGCCTGCTGCCCGATCCCGACATTCCAGGGCGGAACATCGACGAGTGGGAAGACATGGTTCTCGATGTGGCAAACTCCTCGCTTGACCGCAGCGGGACGACGGCACGGCTGCGCAAGTTGCTGTCCGCGACAAAAAGGAAAACCAGAAAATGAAGCTCGTATTCTTCGACGATTTCCGGCTCGGCGTGATCAACGAGCACCTCGTTGTGGATATTTCCTCCGAGGTGCGCGACATCCCGCACACGGGCCCGCACGACCTGATCAGCGGGTTGATCGCGCGCTTCGACCATTACAAGGCGCGTCTCGATGAGGCGGCGTATACGGGGACCGCGATGCCGATCAGCGCGATGCGCCTGCGCTCACCGTTGCCCAAGCCCTACAACATCGACTGCATGGCGGTCAACTACATGGAGGACGGCACGCGCGCCGAACCCGCGCCCATCAACGCGTTCTTCAAGTCGCCGAACTCGGTGATCGGCGATGGCGACACGATGGTGCTGCCCAATATTCCGGCCACGATCTTCGAGGGCGAGGCCGAGGTGGCCGTGGTGATCGGCAAGCGGGCCTCCAACGTTTCCGAGGCCGACGCGATGAAGCACGTCTTCGGGTACGTGAATTTCATCGACGGCTCCGCGCGCGGACTGCTGCCGCCGGGCAACACGTTCTACCAGATGAAGGCGCGCGACACCTTTGCGCCGATGGGCCCGTGGCTGGTGACCGCCGACGAGATCCCGGACCCGCAGAAACTGCAGGTGAAGCTCTGGGTCAACGGCGAGCTCAAGCAGAACTTCAACACCAGCGACATGGCGCACAGGATCGCGCGCTGCATTTCCTGGGTCAGCTCGATCCATGCGCTCGAGCCGGGGGACGTGCTCGCCACGGGCACCAACCACCGCGGCCTGTCCGCGTTCCAGGACGGCGATACGGTCGAGCTCGAGGCCGAAGGCCTGGGGCGGTTGCGCATAAAAATCAAGGACGACCTGAAGCGCACCTGGGCGCGCGACACGCGCCTCGTGCACGCAGAGAAAAAGCTCGCCGGCGTCCACACCCCGCAACTGACGGGGAAATACGCGCCGGGCACCTAGCTCGGCCGCAGTTGCGGCGCCGCCCTGGCAAGAAGCTCGTCGATAGCCGCGAGCAACTCCTTGTGGCGCAGCGGCTTCGCGATGTACGCGTCGCAGCCGGCCGCCGCGGTTTTTTCCCTGTCTCCCGGCAGCGCCATCGCGGTGAGCGCGATCACCGGGATCGAGGCGGTGGCCGGATCTTTTTTCAGGAGCACGGTCGCCGCCAGCCCGTCCATGCCGGGCAGCTGGATGTCCATGAGGATCAGGTCGGGCCGCTCGGCCCGGGCGAGCGCGAGGCCGGTCTCCGCATCGGCGGCGCACAGAGCCACATGACCGGCGTTTTCGAGCAGGAGGCAGGCAAGCTTCAAGTTGGCGTCGTTGTCCTCGACGATCAGTATTCTCGCCACTGAGTCCTTTTTCAGCCCGGGCGCAGCGCGCGCCGGACCTCGGTGATGAATCCCGCCTGGTTGAATCGGGATTTTCCGATGATCTGGATCACCCCACCCGCTTTGGCGTAGAGAGCGGTGCGGTCTTTCTCGGTGATCTCCTTCGCGCTGACTATCACGATGGGAATGGCGGAGGTCGAGGGCGTGCGCCGCAGCGCATCGACGACGTCCAAGCCGGTCACGCCCGGCATCATCAGGTCGAGCAGGACCAGATCGGGGTGATGGCGCTGCGCCATGCCGATCGCCTCGCCCCCGCCGTAGGCACGCAGCACCGTGTAGGTCGAAGCCGG
>JANMXB010000317.1:0-2680 GCA_031380765.1 Pseudomonadota bacterium
CTCACCTGGGCGCTGTGCTGTTTGCGCGGATTGCGGGGGTGGAGATGGTCCACGTGCCTTACAAGGGCGGCGGCCCGGCGGTGCAGGCGCTGCTCGCCGGGGACGTCCAGCTTGCGTTCGCTACGCCGCCCTCGGTGCTGCCGCTGGTCCAAGCCGGGCGCCTGCGCGGCCTCGCGGTCACCACGCGCGCTGCTTCGCCTTCGGTGCCGGGGCTGCCCGGCATGGAGGCTGCGGGGCTGCCGGGCTACGACCTGACGTTCTGGTATGGATTCTTCGTGCCGGCCGGCACGCCTCCCGAGGTGGTGAAGAAACTCCATACAGCGACCACGCAGGTCCTGCAGCGCGTCGACGTGAAAGCGATTCTCGCCAAGGAGGGAACCGACGTGGTCGGGTCAAAATCGCCCGAGGACTTTGTCGCCTTCCTGCGCGAGGATGCAAAGCTCTGGCAGCAGCTCGTAAAGGATACGGGCGCGAAGGTGGACTAATGCCCCGCTTCGCCCTCATCGGGTACGGCGCCATTACCGAGGAGCTGGCGGGCTGCATCGAGCGATGCGGCGAACTGGAAATGCTCCTCGCCGTGCTGGTCCGGCCGCAACGCCTGGCAGAAGCTCGCGGCAAGGCCGCCGGCCGGCTCTGGATTGCCTCCAGCGCCGTGGCCGGCATTGATGGGTTGCTGGCGGCACGCACCGCCGGGCTGAATGAGGTGACCTACACGTCGCGTCCCCGCGAAACCCGAAGACCTCGCTCCTGACGGCGCACAGCCTGTATGTCGCGGTGCGCGAGGGCATCTGTTTCGTTGCAAGGCTGGGAAAGCCCTGAGCAATGCCGCTGGCCAGTCCCCGCTACCTCGCCACCGCCGGGCCTGCGTTCCTCACGGGGCCGGCATAGAACACATCTAGCGTCGGAAAGGCGGCCCGCCCGTGCAGGCAATCCCAAAGATAGATTGCGAGGCCCGGGTCACCGGTCCACAAGGAGTAGCGCATCTGGGCAAGGCGTTGCGCATCGGCCTCGGTCTGCGCGATGGCGTGCATGGCAAAGGCGCGGGCGCGCTCCAGCCACTTGGGGTCTCTGCTGCGCTGGTACAACTTGAGAAAGGCGTAGCCGTTGCCGCCTGTCCCGTGGCACAGGTTTGAGCCTTTCGTCAGCGGCCCGGCTGACCAGACGGCCTCGCCCGCAGCCAGAAGAAGCGCGTCGAGCGCGGTACCGGGAAGCTCAGCCAGGCAGATGACGAAGCCCGGTGCGCCGTGGCAGAACTGCATGAGCGGCGGCGCTCCGTCCTGACTATCCAGATGGACGCGCCAGTTGACCGCGGCCCCGTCCCGGCTTGCGGTGCGCTCGACGGTGTTGACGATGCAGCGCTCCCAGGCAGTCCAGTCGCCGGCGCTCAGCAGGTGCCGGCCACGGATAAGTGGCAAGGCTGTAGCCACGAAGCCGTGGACCGCATCCAGATACGTGGACTGCCGGCCGTACAAATCCTGCGTCCAGTAATGGCAGTCATGCTCGGGCGACCACTGAAGTTGCGACCAGAGCTTCGCGGCCGTGAGGCGAAACAGCTCGGTCCATCGGACGTCCCCCGTGCGTTCATGCAGAAACAAAGCTGAGAGCAACGTGCCCGGGGAGCCCCACATCAGTTCGCGGGCTGGATTTTCCAGGTTGCCCGCGATCAGCGCGGCGAGGTTGTCGGCCAGCTCGGCCGTCGGTCTGTGGCCGTACGCGAGCATAAGGATCGGCGTGTCGCCCATCATGTAGGAACCGCGCTCCCCGCTGGCGTACGGGCCAAGCCAGGTACGGTTCCGGATCAACAGGGAATCGAGGTCATCGACATAGCTCCGCGAGAGCTGCGCTGCCTCGACCGCCTGCAGATAGTGCAGGGCCCAGATCACACCACACGCGCCGTGGTACAGCGGCGTGGTGAGTTGGTTCGGATCGGCGTTTCCAACCACGTCACGCGGATGGATTGGCCAATAGCCGTCGGGCGTGAAACGATTTTCGGTGTCGCCTACGATACGCTTGATGGTTGCGCGGACGCGATCCTCGTCCCAGGCGATGGGCTGTAGTCGTTCGTGACGCGCCGGGTCATAGAGCATCAAGGGCTCAGGTCAATTGCATCAAGCGTTGCGGCGAGCCGCCCCGCATGTAGGAGATTACTGACATTGCCCCGCACCTTGTTCCGACTGCCATCATGCGTGCCCCCCTGCATATTGATTCCTTCCATCCTAAAAAGGAGTTTGACATGCGGACAGCTGCTGGAGAGCTTGTCGAGCTTGAAAATCGCTTCTGGCAGTCCCTCGTGGATGAAGATGCGGACACTGCCTTGGCGCTGCTTGCCGAACCCGCACTGATGGTCGGCCTGCACGGGGCGATCAAATTCGACCACGCGAAATATCGCCAGATGGCCGAAAAGGGAAGCATGGTGGTGAAGTCCTTCGCACTCAGCGACATGGACGTCGTGCTTGCGAACGAAGACACTGCAGTCCTGACCTACCGGGTGCAGCAGTCGCTTTCCGAGCGGGGCAAGTCAGAGGAAATCAAGCAGGAGATGGCGGACTCTTCCTTGTGGGTGCGGAAGGACGGCGAGTGGCGCTGCGTAATGCATACCGAGACGCCCGTCGCCGGCTGAAGCTAGGCGCGGCGCGCCGCCTCGATTGCAGCGACGTCGATCTTTTTCATCTCCATCATC
>JANMXB010000330.1:0-3982 GCA_031380765.1 Pseudomonadota bacterium
GTCGACCAGCGTCTCGCCCCGCTGCAGCTTGCCGAGGATGGCCTCGATGGCCAGCCGGTCCGCGTGAAATTCCGTGATGTTGTGTCCGACATACTCCTGCCTTGCATAGCCGAGCAGGTTCAGCTCGGCCTGATTTGCCCACAGGATCGTACCGTCGGCTCCGACGCGATGCAGTCCTTCGGCTGCGTTCTCGACAAAGTCGCTCAGCTCGCAGACCTGTTTGCGCAGGGTGGCCTCGGCTTCCCGGCTCGCGCGCAACTCCGATTCCAGTTCGAGCGTTCTCTGGCGCGACTCGCGCAGTTGACTGCCGATTTGGTCAGGCGCCTCGGACTGATTCGCGCCGGGCTCTTTCGGCCGCAGGGCATCGGTCGCAATGGGGTTGGCAGGGGCGGACATCCAAGCGATTTTAGCCGGGCGCCGCCGCGCTAGTGTGCGCTGGGTTACACAACGCAGGCTCACGCGTACGCCAACGGACCCACGCTTACTGCGCGCGGATCGACCCTTCCTTCGCCAGAGCCCTCCAGCGGGCGATGTCCCGCGCGATCCGCCCGCTGATTTCCTCCGGGCTGGTCCACTCGACGATGGCGCCCTGCGCGAGGAAGGCTTCCTCGAGACCCTTGTGGGCGAGCACCGTTTTCAGCGCGCCGCTTATGCGCGCGATCACCGCCACTGGCGTGCCCGCGGGCGCGAGCAGGAAAAGATCGTTGGTGGCAACGAAACCGGCCAGTCCCTCGGCCATCGTCGCGACGCCGGGGGCGCTGGCGATCCGCTCACGGCTCGTGATGCCGATGACGCGCAGCTTTCCGCCGGCGACCTGCCCGAGTGCAGCGGTGGCGCTGGTGACCGCAAGCGGGATCTGCACGCTCATCAGGTCGACAAGCGCCGGAGCCGCGCCCTTGTAAGGGATATGCGTCATGCGGATGCCGGTCTGCTTCATCATGAGCTCGACACTCAGGTGATGCAGGGTGCCGATGCCGGGGGTGCCATAGCTGTACTTGCCGGGGTTTGCCTTGAGGAGCGCAATCAGCTCCGCCGGCGTCGTGGCGGGGATGCCCGGATGGACCGAGTACGCAAGCGGCAGTGAGGCGACATTGCCTACCGGCGCAAACGCCGCGACCGGGTCGTACGGCAGGTGCTCGTAGATGCCCGGCGCGGTGACGAACCCCGCATCGGAGAAATAAACCGTTTGCCCGTCGGGCGCCGAATTCGCGAGCAACGCCGCCGCAATGGTGCCGCCCGCGCCCGGGCGGTTGTCCACGATGATCGGCTGGCCGAGCGCTTCGGCCAGGCGCGGCGCAAGCAGCCGCGCGAGGATATCCGCGCCGCCTCCGGCCGCGTAGCCGACCAGCATGCGGACCGGCTTGCCCGAATTGGGCTGCGCGAAAGCCGCGCTGGCCGACAGCAGGACAAGGGCCAGTGCCTTCCCCAGGATTCTTCTCACCTAGTCGTCCCGGTCGATGCCGAAAAAAACGATCATGCGTCCGAGGCCGATGAACATGCCGATCGCCCAGACCAGTTCGAGGAGCTCCGCGTCGTTGAAGTGTTCGCGCATGCGCGCCCTGAGCGCGGTATTGGCGCCCGCGGCGGCGGCGTTGGTCCAGATCGCCTCGGCGAGGTCGAACGCCGCCAGCTCCTTGTCGGTGAACAGGCCCACCGGGCGATGCTCCAGTTCGGCGATGTGGGTGTCGGTGACGCCCTGCTTTTCCGCCAGCGGCGAAAGGGAGCCCAGACAATACCGGCAGGTGTTCAGGCGCGCGATGCGCAGCCGCGTGAGTTCCTTGAGCCTGGCCGGCAGCAGTCCGTCGCCGCGCAGGCGAATGTAGAAATCGAAGAACGCGGGAACGAGGTCCGCGCGGTAATTGAGCATGCGCAGGAAGGCGGTGTCGCTGCCCATCGCTTTCCAGTTTGCGGCAAGGGTCCCGATTTCGCCGGTCAGGGCCTCGAAGGGCGGCAATTCGATACGGGCAGTCACGCGCTTCCTCCTTGGTCGATGAGCGAAGTATGGGCAACGCCAACCGCATGAGCAATGCGGTTTCGCTCCACAGGGCCGTTAGAATAGCCACGCTCCCACCCACCGGGAGAGCTCAGGGAGGAGCCCGCCATGTTTCGCACGATTTCGTTCGTCCGCCTGTCCTGCCTCGCGTTGCTCATCCATGGCGCTCATGCGCAGGGCGCCGATCCGCTGCCGCCGATTGCACCGGCCGAAGCGGGGTTCTCGCCGCAGGCGCTCGATCGCATCGACCAGTTCTTCGCGCGCGAAGTCGCCGCCGACCGCATCCCCGGCGGCGTAGTGGCAATCGCGCGCAACGGCAGGCTCGTGTACTTCAAGTCCCACGGCTATCTCGACAAGGCCGCGGGCACGCCGATGCCGCGCGACGCGATCTTCAACCTCGCCTCGATGACCAAGGTGATGGCGAGCGTCGCCGCGCTGCGGTTGAACGAGGAGGGCCGCCTGCCCCTCAAGAGCCGCCTGGATTCCTACTTCCCCGAGTTCGCGAATATGAAGGTCGGCGTGCCGGGCGCGGGCGACCTTACCCTCAAGGCCGTCGACAATCCGATCTTCATCCACGACCTCCTGCGCCATACGTCCGGACTTATCTACGGCGGCCGCGGCAACCATCCGATCTCGAAGCTGTACCCCAATGGATACGTGGCGCTGGACGTGACCAGCGCCGAATTCCTCGGCACGCTCACCAAGCTCCCGCTCGCGCACCAGCCGGGCACCGCGTTCGAGTACGGTTTTTCCACCGACGTGCTGGGACTTGTGGTCGAGAAGGTGGCCGGCAAGCAGCTGGGCGATTACTTGAACGAAATCGTCTGGGGCCCCGTCGGCATGCCGGACACCGCGTTCTCGGTGCCCGACGCGAAGCGCGCGCGCCTCGCCAAGGCACTGCCCTTCGATCCGGTCTCAAAAAACCCGCAGCGCATTCTCGTGCTGGAGAAAACGCCGAAGTTCCATTGCGGCGGCGCCTGCGCTTACGGCACGGTAGGCGACTACCTGCGCTTCGGGCAGATGCTCCTCGACGGCGGCGCGATCGACGGCAAGCGCGTTCTTAGCCCGAAGACGGTCGCGTTCATGACTTCGAATCACCTCGGCCCCACAATCGTGAACAACGTTCCCCTCGTCGAGCCGCATCGCGACGGCTACTCGTTCGGACTGGGCGTCGCGGTACGCATGCACGAAGGCATCGCCGCCATCCCGGGCTCGAAGGGCGACTACAGCTGGAACGGCGCCAACGGCACGGCCTACTGGGCCGACCCCAAGGAGAAGCTGGTCGTGGTGATGGGCACCGTCGGCCCGGGAGACATCCGCAAATATTTCAGGGAACAGCTCACCGACCTGGTTTATGGCGCGATGACGAAGCTGCAAGACTGAAAAAACGACTGGAGACAATAAATGAACACTCTGCGCCCGATTCTCGGATGCTCGCTCGCCGTCCTGCTGCTCGCCCTCGCCGGCTGCGCGCAGAACGCTCCGCGCAGCGACACGGCCCTCATCACCGAAGACTTCACGATTCCCGCCGCCGAACCGGGCGTGCAGATCCATGTGCGCAACAAGCGCCCGGCAGATCTCACCAGGTTCGCGCCGGGCAACGTCATTCTGTTCGTGCACGGCGCGACCACGCCGCCCGAGGCAGGATTCGACCTCAAGCTCGACGGGGTGTCGTGGATGGAATGGATGGCGCGCCAGGGCAACGACGTGTACTTCGTGAGCGTGCGCGGCTACGGCCGCTCGACGCGCCCGAAGGAGATGGACGAGCCGGCACTAAGGAATTCGCCGGTGGTGCGGCTTCCGCAGGCGACCAGCGACGTGGGCACCGCGGTCGACTTCATCCGCAAGCGACGCGGTGTGGACAAAGTCAGCCTGCTCGGCCACTCGTGGGGCACGACGATCATGGCCGCGTATACGGCGCAGAACAACGCCAAGGTGCACAGGCTGGTGCTGTACGCGCCCCAATGGCTGCGCACGCAGGGCCGCTCG
>JANMXB010000345.1:0-10579 GCA_031380765.1 Pseudomonadota bacterium
GGGAAAATAGCGATTCCGCGTCGCGCCGGCGCCGGCTTCATTTCAGCCGGGGCATTTGCGTGAACACCGGCGCGATCGCGAAGAAGGCCTGAACGATGGTTTCAGGGCCTTAGTTTCATGGAAAATGATATATTTACTTATATATTGTCTTCTAATATACTGTTCGCCATGACCACCGCCATCGACCTCGAAACCATGCACGCTTCGGCCGCACAAGCCTGCCGGCTGATGAAGACCCTCGCCAACCCCGACCGCCTGATGCTGCTGTGCCAGCTGTCACAGGGCGAAATGAGCGTTGGCGAGCTGGAGGCCGAGCTCGGGATCCTCCAGCCCACGCTCTCCCAGCAGCTCGGCGTGCTGCGCGAAGAGGCGCTCGTGGAAACACGGCGTGAAGGCAAGCACATCGTCTACAAGGTGCGCAGCGCTCAGGCGCTCGCCGTGCTGAAAGTTCTGTACGACCAGTTCTGCAAACAAAAGGCGGCAAAATGAGCATCGACAGCAACCACTTCACCCCTTGGGCCTCGCTCGCCGGGGGCGTGCTGATCGGCCTGGCGGCGGCCATGCTCGTGTTGCTGAACGGGCGCGTCGCCGGCATCAGCGGCATCGTCGGCGGGTTGTTCACACCCCGCCGCGGCGAGATCGCCTGGCGTATCGCGTTCTTGGCAGGGCTGATTGCCGCACCCGTGGCCGTCGCGGTATTCGGGGCCAACCCCGTGCCGCGCATCGATGCCGGTTTCGGCATGCTGGTCGCCGCGGGCTTGCTGGTCGGGATCGGCACGAGCTACGGCTCGGGTTGCACCAGCGGCCACGGCGTCTGTGGATTATCGCGTCTTTCTCAACGATCACTGGTGGCAACGGCGGCGTTCATGCTGGCCGGCGTCGCCACTGTATTCCTCGTGAGGCATCTGACATGAATGCACTGGCAGCTTTCGCATCGGGCCTGGTCTTCGGCCTCGGTCTGATCCTTTCGGGGATGACCGATCCGGGCAAGGTGATCGGGTTTCTGGATGTTGGCGGCAACTGGGATCCATCGCTCGCTTTCGTGATGGGCGGGGCCATCCTCGTGGGCTTCTTCGCGTTCAGGCTCGCCGGCACGCGCGCCCGGACTTTCCTGGGAGGGGCCATGCAGTTGCCGCAGCGGCGTGACATCGATACGCGCCTGGTCGGCGGGAGCGTGATCTTCGGCATCGGCTGGGGGCTCGCCGGCTTCTGCCCGGGGCCGGCGCTGGTGTCTTTGGCGTCCGGGACCGGCAAGGCCGCGATCTTCGTCGGCGCGATGCTCAGCGGGATGCTCATCTACACGGCGCTTGATCGGCTCGTTCACGAGCCGCGGCGGCAGGCCAGGCAGAAGGCCTGAAGCAGCGTGAATCTCGCGTTCCCCCATGTGCGTTGTCGGAAAGAGCGTTTTGAGAGGGCCGGCCCGACGCTCCCGCAGTGATTTTTGTTACAGGCCGCTCGTGAATCGACTGACGATAAATATATAAAATGGTATTCGAACTCCCCTGGGACCCGCTCCGGTACTGGTTCTACGCAAATTATTGTTCATGATTTGCGAAGAGGGCGACCGAGTTATCGGCGGCCGCGCTTACAACTGGTTGCAATCCGTTGCTTGCCGAAACAAGGGGCAAGCGAATACTGGGTGCGTCGCCCGAGTGCAGTGGGCGTTGACCAGGGAGAGCTCAATGAATGTCATTCGGAAAGTGATTTTGGGTGCCGGACTCGGCGCTTCGCTCGCGATTTCGGTTCCAGCGTTTGCGCACGATTGGAACTACGGACCCGGGTACGGCTACTATCGGCGACCGGTGATCGTGTATGGCGCCCCCGCGTATTACCCCGCCCCGCCGGTGATCTACGCGCCGCAGCCGGCGCCGGTCGTTTACGGACCGCCGGCCTTTGTCTATGCGCCTGCTCCGGCATACCGCCCCGCGCCCCGGGTAATTTATGCCGAGCCGCCGGTGCAGTACGCGCCGCCCCCCCAGATGGCGTACACCCCGCCGCCGTTCTACGAAGAATCTCCTGCCTACGCGCCGGCGCCGGAGTACTACGATCCCGCGCCGCGATACGGTTCGAATTCCGCGGCTCGAGGCGTCGTCGGGGCGATTGCCGGCGCGGTCATCGGCAGCAGATTCGGCAAAGGGGATGGCCGGATCGCGGGAACGGCGGTCGGCTCGGTCCTCGGTGGAATGCTCGGCCAGCAACGGTAGCGTCTGCGAACCCATTCTTCCTTCAACGGCCTTGACAGAGGAGACATCATGAAAAAGCTGCTGCAGAGTCTGTTATTCGTAACCGCCACTTTGGCTGCGGGCACCGCCATGGCTTCGGTGACGTTCTTCGAAACCGAGGGGTTTGGCGGCCAGCCGCTTACGGTGAACGGCGTCGTGCCCGATTTTCGCGCCTATGACTTCAATGATCGCGCAATGTCACTGGTGGTGGAGGGCGCGCCGGTCGAGGTTTGCGTCCACGTTAACTTCGGCGGCAACTGCCAGGTGTTCAACCCGGGGTCCTATCCCGTCCTGGGGTTGTGGGCGCACACCATCAGTTCGGTGCGGCCGGCTTACAGCACCTACGGCCGCCACCAGCACCGTGACTATCGACGCGGCTATGATCGGGACGACTACTATCGGGACGACTACCGCCGGGACGACTACCGCCGGGACGACCGCTATCGTGACGGCTACGCTCAATCGGGCCGCGACCGCTGGAATGAGCCGCGCTACCGCTATGGCGGGTATTAAAAGTGAGGCGGCACCCAGACTGCGCCCTGGCCAAAGGCAGGATCGCCGCATGAGGAAGAAACTCAACGGCATGGTGCGCCCGGTGGCTATCGTCGCGTGCGCCCTCGTGGTCGCGCAGAAGCAATAGCCGCGCCAAAAAGAAAAACGGCCCGGGCGCTTTGCGCGGCGGGCCGTCTTGTCAGGTCGTAGCCTTCGAACTATCGATTGCCTTCCCAGTTCGGCCTGTTCGCATACGGGTAGTTGTTCGAGATCCTGCGGCCGGAAGAGATGCTGTTGTCGAAATCCGCCGGCAACTGCCTGTATTCGCCTGGCCCGAACGTGCGGCACTCGCCGCGGTAATCGGGCTCCGTGCAGAAGATCCAGTAGCCTCTTTCGACGACGAGCGACGACGCCCGGCCGTTGAAGCCCTGCAGATCGCTCGCTCCTTCACGGTCCAGCGTAACGGCACGGCCCGTCAGGTTCGGCCCGCCGTACAGCGTCGCACTTGCCCAGCGGCCGCCCCCCGGCGTACCGTCACGCTGTTGGGCAACCGGGGCAACGGGCCGCACCGAGCTCACACGATTGCGGAACTCGCCGAGCGTCGCATACCGGCCGGGCTTCAGGACGGTGCAGCGGCCGCCGAAATTGACGTCCGCGCAAATCTCGACCGGCGCGCCTTCCACGACCGCGGATTCCGCGCGGTCGTTAAAGCCACGGGCCTGGAAGTTCGGCACCGCTCCGTTGACCGAGAAAGCCCGGCCCTCGAAATCCTCGGCTTCATACAACGTTACCCTGCCCATCGGGGGGGCGGTCTCGGTTCGCGGAGCGGCGACGGGCCGCACCGAGCTGATTTTGGCGGACCATTCGCCCAGCGTGGGATAGCGCCCGGGATTAAACACCGTGCAGCCGCCGCCGAAATTGACATCCCGGCACACCTCGACGGGCGCCCCGTCCACGACGGCGGAACGCGCGCGGTCGTTGAACCCGCGCGTGACGAAATTCGGGACGGCGCCGTCAGCAGTAAAGGGACTGCCGGCGAAATTCTCGGCTTCGTAGAACGTTACTCTGCCCGCCTGGGGGGTGTTTACGGTGGGCGGAGCGCTGACCGGCCGTACCGAACTGATCTTGCCGGACCATTCGCCCAGCGTGGCGTAGCGCCCGGGATTCAGGACCGCGCAGCCGCCGCTGAGATTGATATCCCTGCACACCTCGACGGGTGACGTGTCCACGACAGCGGACCGCGCGCGGTCGTTGAATCCGCGCGCGACGAAATTCGGGACGCTGCCGTCCGCATTAAAAGGAGTGCCGGAAAAATTCTCGGCTTCGTAGAAAGTGACGCCGGCTACTGCCGTTGTCGAAGCCAGGGCGGCAGTGATAGTCAAAAAACCTACGAGCTTGTTCATGTCGACTCCTTCGGCTGTTGCGGACGATCCGCCGAAGTTATGCCAACAGGGACGATCTATCTGTGCGTTGGGGCACGTAACGGATACGGGCGGGTCGGGTCGAACGCGAGACGATTCAATAGCCGTATCCGTACATCTGGTGCCTGCGCCAGTGCATTTCGCGCCATTGCTGCCTGCGCCATTCGCGCTCCCGCCATGCGCGCACCCTGTAGGCGTAATACGGGTCGACATACACCGGCGCCGACGCTGCATAAACGGCAGGCGGCGGACTGTAGACGCCGTAGGGCTGCACGTAGGGGGCGGCATAGGGCTGCACGTACGGGGCAGGCGCGTAATAGCCCGGCGCGCCGATCGAGATCGACCAGTCGACCCGAGGCCCCGCGAAAGCAGACGAAGAACCCAGCATCAGCGAGGCGGCGGCTGCTAATCCGGATGCGATTGCGATAAGCGGTTTTTTCACGATGGGCTCCTTTCTTTGTGTGGTGTGCATATCTAACGCCACACCGGAATCGGCCGCCAGCGCAAAACCGTAAAAATTGAAACGATTTGTAGTGTGGCCTCGGCCGCCACAGAGGGGACCGACTTCAGGCCTTGCAGCAGCCCCGCTGCTCTTGCACCGGAGGACAGGGCACCGAACCGTAGCTGCAGAACACGCAGCAATCGCCGGGTTTGGGCTTGAGGCGCGCCTGGCAGCGCGCGCAAACGTGGAAGAAGATACAGGCGTCGGTGGGCATGATCTCCGCGCTCGCGTGTCCGCAGCCAGGGCAGGTGAGCGTCGATTCCAGCATGGTGCGGCCTAATGCGCCTTGGGTGCGGACGGGTACCCTGCGTTGGCCGTCGCGCGCATGAGCTGCTCGAGCGCCGTCCTTTCGTCGTCGTAAGTAACGATTGCCAGCGGGGGTTCCAGCGAGACCTTCGCGTCGATCACGCCGGCCACTTTCTTCAACGCGAGCCGTACCGTGAGCGGGCAGGCCGCGCAGTTCATCCCCTTCACGTCGAGCTGCACCGTGCGCTGTTCGGCCAGCGCCTGCGGCGCGGGCAGAGCCAACAGCGCCAGGCTAAGCCAGCAGCCGCGGGCCATAGAACGGGAACAGCAGGATGGCTTTCGCAACAACCAGGGCCACCCAGAAACCGATGCGCTGGCGCTTCAGGACGGGCGCCGCCGCGCAGGCGGTCGCGGGCGCGCAACGGCGCGGCGCGATATAAAGGCGCCAGAAGGCAAAGCCGAACGCTCCCAGCGCAAGCGCGAGAAAGGCCGGATAGAACGGCTCCAGCGAGCGCAGCCCGCTGGCCCACGCACCGCCCAGGCCGAGCGCGACCAGCACGAGCGGGCCGACGCAGCATGCTGACGCCCCAATCGCACCGGCTATGCCGGCAAAGATCGGCGCGAGGGCCGAGCGCGGCGCATTCGAATCGGAGGTCGTTTCTGCGGCGAGAGTGTCCATTTGCCAATGATACAGTCCGTACTCGACTACGGAGTCAAGGAGATCTATTTGGAGGCTTTGACGATCGGCGCTCTGGCCAGGGAAGCGGGTGTGCATGTCGAGACGATTCGCTATTACCAGCGGCGCGGCCTGCTCGAGGAGCCCGTGCGGCCCGCGGGGGGTATCCGCCGGTATGGCCCGGCTATCGCGGCACGCATCGCTTTCATCAAGCGTGCGCAGGAAATCGGGTTTTCGCTCGACGAGATCAAGGAGTTGCTCAGGCTGGAGCGCATGCCGGGTTGCCGCGAGGCACGGGACATCGCCGAAAGCAAACTCGCGGTTATTCGCACTCGCGTCGCGGATCTGCAGCAGGTGAGCCGCGCGCTCGCAAAGCTGATCGCGGAATGTGACGCGGGAAGCGAGCGATGCTGCCCGATTATCGAGTCCCTTGCCGGCAACCGGGCGCACACGATGCGGCAAGGGAAGGCCAAGGGATCGGTCAAAATCGGGGTAATCGACTGACTATTTAATATATGAAATGGTATTCAAACCACCCTGAGACCCGCGCGGGTATTGCTTCTACGAAAATAAATGTTCAGGATTTCGGCAACTTTCCTTCGCGCAGCCGCTTGCTGAACAGACACCCATCGCGTGGCGGGGTTAGAATCGACCCATGTTGAAAAGAGCATCCCGCCTGGCCGCCGCGCGAATTGCGCTTGCGCTGATGCTGTTCGCGCAAGGTGCGATGGCATGGTCCGCGTGCGCGCTGCCCGAGAAGGCGCCGGAGCGCGCCCTGCGTGCCGCGGTCGAGCACCAGGGTTGTGAGCAGATGGCCGAACAAAGCGCGGCGTCGTCCGTCTGCTTCACCCACACGCTCGCCGACAAGCAGTCGCTGTACAAAGCCCCGCTCGACATCCCGGCCGCGCCGAGCGAGCCGGCCCTGACCGTTGCGCCGGCGGGTGACACTCATTTCAAGGCCGCCAATACCTGCGGTCTTTTCCCGATCGCAGGGACCGGGCCCCCTCGCCGCATCCTGCTCCAGTCCTTCCAGATCTGATCTCCTGAGCCTTCGCGCGCGCGGCGTGTTGCTGCGCGCGAAAAGCTTTCATGGAGGTCAAGATGAATCACCGCACTGTGCTGTTCGCGAGCTTTGTGTTGCTCGCCGTCGCTGCACCGGCCACGCCGCTCGGCGCCCAAACCCTTTCCATCGACGACGCGCTGCGCGCTGGCGAAGCACAGGCCCCGCGCCTGGCCGCACAGCGCTTTGCGGTGAGCGCCGCAGGCCAGCTGGTCGGCCGCGCGGGCGAGCTGCCCGACCCCAGACTCAAGCTGGGCCTGGAAAACCTCCCGGTCACCGGTCCGGGCCAGTTCCGCTACAACTACGACTTCATGACCCAGCGCTCGGTTGGGATCGCGCAGGAGTTCCCGAACGTGGCGAAGCGGATGGCGCGCAACAAGCGCGCCACCCGGCAGCTTTATCTGGAGGAGGCGAGCCTGGTGGCGCAGCGCGCGCAAGCGCAGCGCGAAATCGCCGCGGCCTGGCTGGACGTTTATTACGCGGAGCAGGCGCGTGCGGTCCTGCGCAGGCTCGCGGACCAATACAAGCTGCAAAGCGACGCGGCCCTTTCGGGCGTCGCGCGGGGGCGGCAGAGCGCTGCCGAGGGCTACGCGCTGCGCACGGCTTACGAGCAGGCGAACGACCGCATCCTCGAACAGGACCGCGTGGTGGAAAAAGCGCGCATCGCGCTTGCCGCCTGGATCGGCGGGGAGGCGGAGAAACCGCTTGCGGCGCCGCCCGATGTCGCCCGCATTGCGCATCCCACCGAGCACCTGGTCATGCTGCTGCCGACCCATCCGGCGCTGCGCATCTACGACGAGCGGGAGTCCCTCGCGCGCGCGGAAGTGGAACTTGCCAGGAGCACGCGGGAGCGCGACTGGAGCGTGGAAGTCGGCTACTCCCAGCGCCGGCCGAATTTCGACAACATGATCAGTGTCGTGGTGGCGATCGACCTGCCTTTCGCAAAAGAGAAGCGCCAGGACCGCGACGTCGCCTCGAAGCTCGCCGAAGCCGAGCAGGCGCACGCGCTGGTCGAGGAAGCCCGGCGCATGCACGAGGTCGAAGTAAAAAGCCTGCTCGCAGACTGGACGACGACGGGCAAGCGCCTCGAGCGTTTCGATGGCGTGCTCCTGCCGCTTGCGCGCGAGCGGGCGCAGGCGGCGCTCGCGGCCTACCGGGGCGGGCGCGGCGAGCTCAGCGCCGTGCTTGAAGCCGAGCGTGCCGTGGCCGAAACCGAGCTTGCGCGCATCCAGAGCGAGACCGAGCGCGCGCGTGCGTGGGCGGCCCTCAATTACATGTACCCGTCCGGGGAGCACCCGTCATGAAAGCGCCCGTCATTCTAGCCATCGTGGTCGCGGTCGGGGCCGTCGCGGGTTATGGCGGTTATCGCGTGGCGATGCACCGCATGATGCCGGCGGGCGATGCGTCCCCGGCCCAGGCAGCCGCGCCGGCCGCCGACCGCAAGGTCCTCTACTGGTACGACCCGATGGCCCCGCAGCAGAAGTTCGACAAGCCCGGCAAGTCCCCTTTCATGGACATGCAGCTGGTCCCCAAGTACGCGGAGGAGACGAGTGGCAATGCGGGGGCAAGTGAGCCCGGCGGGGTGTCGATCAGCCCGCGCGTAGTCCAGAACCTGGGCATTCGCACCGCGGAGGCGAAACTCGGCGCGCTCGAACCGAAGATGGAGGCGGTGGGCTCCGTGGGTTGGAACGAGCGCGCCGTCGCGGTTGTCCAGTCGCGCACCGGCGGGTTTGTGGAACGGCTGCATGCACGCGCGCCGCTCGATCCGATCTCGAAGGGTGCGCCTCTGGTGGAAATCTTCTATCCCGAGTGGGCTGGCGCGCAGGAGGAATACCTGTTCCTGCTCCGGCAGGCTTCCGCGGAAGCGAAGTTGCTCGCCGACGCGGCCAAGCAGCGGCTCTTGCTGCTCGGCATGAGCGCGCAGGATATCGCCCAGGTGGCGCGGGAAAACAAGGTTCTTGCGCGGTTCACGGTGCGCTCGCCCCTTTCGGGCGTGGTCGCGGAACTCGGCGTGCGCGAGGGCATGACGGTGACCCCTGGCGCGACATTATTCCGGATCGTCGACCTATCCACGGTCTGGGTAACCGCCGAAGTGCCGGAAGCGCAAGCCGGCTGGCTGGTGCCTGGCAGCCGCGTGGAAGCGCGCGTGCCTGCATTTCCCGATCAGGTTTTCGCGGGCCGCGTCGGCGCAATCCTGCCCGAAGTAAACGCCGTCACGCGCACGGTGCGCGCGCGTGTGGAGCTTGCGAATCCGGGCGCTCGCCTGAAGCCGGGCATGTTCGCGACCCTCATCCTGTCCAGCGGGCGCGCGCAGCAGGGCGTGCTCGTGCCGAGCGAAGCGGTGATCCGCACCGGCGAGCGCAGCCTGGTGATCCTTGCCGAGGGCGACGGCAAATTCCGCCCGCGGGACGTCGAACTCGGCATCGAAATGGGCGGCTCGAGCGAAATTCGCAAAGGGCTCAAACCCGGCGACAAGGTCGTGCTCTCAGGCCAGTTCCTGATCGATTCGGAGGCCAGCCTCAGGGCCGGACTCGCCCGCATGGAGCCGTCAAAGCCCGAGCCGGCGGCGCCATCAGCGCCCAAAGCCGCCGCGCCCGTATTGCACAAAGGCACCGGGATCGTCACGGGCGTGAGTGCGCCCGACGGCTACCTGGAGCTCAAGCATGACCCGATCCCCTCGTTGAAATGGCCGGTGATGCAGATGGGGTTTGCGGTCGCGGACAAGAAGCTGCTCGAAGGGCTGCAGAAAGGCGACGCGGTCGAGTTCGAAATGCGCGGGCTGCCGAACAAGGACGGCGACTTCGTCATCGAGCGGCTGACCCGCAAAGGCAAGCCATGATCGCCGGGCTGATCCGCTGGTCGGTGGCCAATCGGTTCCTGGTGCTCGCGGCCACCGCTCTTGTGGCTGCCTGGGGCGCATGGGCGGCGATGCGCACGCCGCTGGACGCCATTCCGGATTTGTCGGATGTGCAGGTGATCATCCGCACGCCGTTTCCCGGGCAGGCCCCGCGCATCGTGGAGGACCAGGTGACCTATCCGCTTACCACCACGATGGTGTCGGTGCCCGGCGCGAAGACCGTGCGCGGGTATTCGTTTTTCGGCGATTCGTTCGTCTATATCCTGTTCGAGGACGGCACCGATCCCTACTGGGCGCGCTCGCGCGTGCTGGAGTACCTCTCGCAGGTGCAATCGCGCCTGCCCGCCGCGGCCAAGCCAGCGCTCGGCCCCGATGCAACCGGGGTGGGCTGGATCTACCAGTACGCGCTGGTCGACCGCAGCGGCCGCCATGATCTGGGGGAGTTGCGCGCGCTGCAGGATTGGTTCCTCAAGTACGAACTCAAGACGGTACCGAACGTGGCCGAGGTGGCCTCGGTGGGCGGCATGGTGCGCCAGTACCAGATCGTGCTGTTCCCGGACAAGCTGCGCGCCTACGGCATCACGCACAACCGCGTGATCGACGCGGTGCAAAAAGCCAATCGCGAAACGGGCGGCTCGGTGCTCGAACTCGGGGAAGCCGAGTACATGGTGCGCGCCAGCGGCTACATGAAATCGCTCGACGATTTCCGCGCCATTCCCCTCTCGGCCTCCGACACCGGCGTGCCGGTGAAGCTCGGCGACGTGGCGCGCATCCAGATCGGACCCGAGATGCGCCGCGGCATCTCGGAGCTCGACGGCGAAGGTGAAGTCGCGGGCGGCGTGATCGTCATGCGCTCGGGCAAAAACGCCCTGTCCACGATCGAGGCGGTGAAGCTCAAGCTCGCCGAACTCAAGCGCAGCATGCCGCCGGGCGTCGAGATCGTCGAGACTTACGACCGCTCGAGCCTGATCGAGCGCGCGGTGACGCACCTGCGCGACAAGCTCGTCGAGGAGTTCGCCGTCGTCGCGCTGGTTTGCTTCGTGTTTCTCTTCCACGCGCGTTCGGCACTGGTCGCCATCGTCTCCCTGCCGCTGGGCATCCTC
>JANMXB010000401.1:0-1772 GCA_031380765.1 Pseudomonadota bacterium
TTTCCAGCCGCCCGAGGCCGTCTGCATGCGGATCTCGGCGCAAAAGGACTGGGTCTCGCCTTTGATGGCCCGCCGTGAAGCCAGCAGGGCGGCATCGCGGTCCTGGGCATGGATCCGCGCCAAGACCTCGCCGAGCCCACGGGTCTGGATCCCGGCCGGCTCGCCCATGATCTGTGCCCAGCCCTCGCTCAGGAATATCCGGCCGGCGGGCACATCGCTGTCCCAGATCGCGAGGGCACCCGAATCGAGGGCCGTCTGCAGGCGGCCCATCGCATCCGATAAAGCCTTTCCCGCGCTCCTGGTGTCGGTCACATTGCGGCCCACGCCGCGATACCCGCAAAACTTTCCGGCCGGGTCGATCCTTGGCGCGCCCGAGATCAGGTGATATTCGGGCCCGCTTTCGCCGCTGGGACGGCACAGCTCGAGATCATGGAACTCCCTGCGCGCGCCCAGCGCCGCCAGATGCGCCTCGAGCGCCGGGGCGGCGACGGCGATGCCGGCGATCTCCCAGAGCCTCTGGCCATAGGCGAGCCCGGAGCCGAAGAGCTTGAGCATCGAATGGCCCCCCGCGATCCAGCTGAGGCGATGCTCGGCATCGGTTTCCCAGAACCAGTCCGCCGACAATGCCGTGAGGCTGCGAAAGCGCTCTTCGCTGTCGGCGAGCGCGGCCCCCGCGCGCTCACGATCTTCGACCGCGCCATGGAAGAGGAAGAACACGAACACGCCCACCAGCGCGGCGATGGCCAGGGCATTGAGCACGGGCAACCCGGGGTTGGCGACGCCCTGGCCGATGATGTGCTCGATCGCGAGTTCGCTCGCCAGCACCAGGCCGACGACGATGAGAAGATAAACGGCAACCGAGCGCCGCAAGCCGAACTGACGCGCGCGGCGCACCAGTATTTGCAGCACGCTCACTGGCGCGGCACTTCCACGTGTCGCACCGCGTCCCTGGAAGGCGGCGCGACCTTGGCAACTTCCTCGATCGTGGTCAGGCCGGCAGCCACTTTGAGCGCGCCGCTCAGGCGCAAGGGCCGCATGCCCTCCTTGAGCGCAAGCTTGCGGATCTTCGCTTCGTTGCCGCCTTCGGCAAGGAGCTCCTTGATCGCGCTCGTGCAGGTCAGCACTTCATAGATCCCGACCCGGCCAAGGAAGCCGGTCATGCGGCATTCGAGGCATCCGACCGGCTTATAGATCGCAGCCGGCCGGTTCGTCTTCCACGGCGAAACAAGGCCGTCCCAGGCCGCGACGTCCTCGACGCGATTGAGCTCCACTTTCTCCGGGCAGGACGGGCACAGGATGCGCACCAGCCGTTGCGCCATTACCCCGTTGATCGTCGCCACGAGGAGATAAGGCGCCACGCCCAGCTCGAGCAGGCGGGTCATTGCCGTCGGTGCATCGTTGGTGTGCAGCGTGGACAGGACCAGGTGGCCCGTCAGCGCGGCCTGCACGGCCATCTCGGCAGTCTCGAGATCGCGGACCTCGCCCACCATGATGATGTCCGGATCCTGGCGCATCAGTGCCCGCAGGCCCTCCGCGAACCCGAGGTCGATGTTCGCCTGCACCTGCATCTGGTTGAAGGTGCCTTCCACCATTTCGATCGGGTCCTCGACCGTGCAGACGTTGACCTCCGGCGTGGCGAGGGTCTTGAGCGTCGAGTAAAGCGTGGTGGTCTTGCCCGAGCCGGTCGGCCCGGTCACCAGCACGATCCCGTTGGGCCGCTCGGTCATTTCCCTCCAGCGCGCGCGGTCCTCGACGGAGAAGCCGAGCTCGGC
>JANMXB010000466.1:0-6602 GCA_031380765.1 Pseudomonadota bacterium
CGACTTTTCGAACACGGTGCACCATTCGTCGCGCGTTTTGCTCTTGAAGGCCGCGGTGAAGCGGCTGCGCAGTACGGGCCATCCGGCGCGGTCGTGCTGCTTGGGCAGGTCTGCGCCCGAGAGGCCCAGCCGCTCCAGCAGGTCCGCATAGAAACGCACTTCGATCGAGCCGATCGACACATGCTTCGCGTCTTTCGTTTCGTACGTGTCGTACCAGGGGGCGCCGCCGTCCAGGGGGTTCGCGCCGCGCTGCTCCGCCCAGCGCTTGGAGGCGAGCATGCCGTGGAACATCGTCGAGAGCAGTGATGCGCCTTCGCACATGGCTGCGTCGACGACCTGGCCTTGTCCCGAGCGCTGTGCCTCGACAAGGGCTGCGGCAATGCCGAACGCAAGCAGCATGCCGCCGCCGCCGAAATCGCCGACCAGGTTGAGGGGCGGCACCGGCGCTTCATTTGGGCGCCCGATCGCCGCGAGCGGACCGGCCAGCGCGATGTAGTTGATGTCATGGCCGGCGCGCGCCGCCATCGGACCGTCCTGGCCCCAGCCGGTCATGCGGCCGTAGACCAGCTTCGGATTCTTCGCCAGGCTTGCGTCCGGGCCCACGCCAAGTCGCTCCATCACGCCGGGCCTGAAGCCCTCGATGAGCGCATCGGCCTTGCCGATCAGCTCGAGCGCCGCTTTGGCGCCGTCCTTCGATTTCATGTCGAGCGTGACCGAGCGGCGGCCGCGCATCATCGCGTCGTACCAGCGTTCGCGGTTGAGGCCGAGGTCGGAAGAGCCGGGCCGATCGATCACCAGCACGTCCGCGCCCATGTCGGCGAGCATCATCCCGCAGAACGGGCCGGGGCCGATCGCCTCGAACTCGATGACTTTGATTCCTTGCAGTGGGCCCATGGGATTTTCCAGTCTAGTCCGCAGTGATATTTTGTTTCTTGATCAGTTGCGCCCATTTCGCGCTGTCGGCGCGGATGAACGCGGCGAATTGTTCGGGCGTGCCGCCGACGACATCGGCGCCCTGCGCCGCGATTTTCTCGCGGATCTCCGGCCGGTTGAGGATGGCGCCGACTTCCGCAGCCAGCCGCGCAACGACTTCGCGCGGCGTGCCGGCGGGAACGAAGAGCCCGTTCCAGCCCACCGCGTTGTAGCCCGGAAAGCCCGATTCGGCGATCGTGGGCACGTCCGGTAGCGCGGGTGAGCGGCGTTCACTCGTGACCGCGAGCGCCTTTAGTTTTCCGGCCTTGATCTGGCTGAGCGTAGTGAGGACGACGTCAAAAGTGAACGGCACATGCCCGCCGATCACGTCGTTCATCGCCGGTGCTGCGCCTTTGTAGTGGACGGCCACGAGCTGGACGTCGGCAAGCGATGCGAACAATTCGGCGAAGAGATGCGCAGCGGTGCCTTTGCTTGCGCTTGCGTAAGTGATTTTGCCGGGATCGCGTTTGGCAAGCGCCGTGAGTTCGCGCATGTTGTTCGGCGCAAAACCCGGATTCGCGACCACTGCATAGGCTTGCGACGCGGCTTGGACCACGGGCATGAAATCTTTCTCCGGGTTGTAAGGCAGCTTCATGCCCATCGCGGGCTGGATGCTGTGCGTGGCGATGGTTCCCATCAGCAGGGTCGCACCGTCGGGTGCGGATTTGGCGACGGCATCGCTGCCGATCGAGCCGTTGGCGCCGAGCCGGTTTTCCACGATCACAGGATGGCCGGCTTTCTCGCCGAGCGGGGCCGCGATCACCCGGGCCAGCACATCGGTCGCGCCGCCTGCCGCGAACGGGACAATGATGCGCATCGGTTTGGACGGCAGCGATCCCTGCGCCAATACGCCGGTTGCGAATCCCAATACCGCCGCCGCAAAGACCATCGCTCTCATCAGATCACTCCCGATTGCTCACGGCTCAGTCCGGCTTGATGTTGCGTGCGTTGATGAGCTTGGTCCACTTGTCGATATCGGCGCGAATGAAGGCTCCGAACTGCTCGGGCGTGCCGCCCACCGGATGCATGCCCAGACCGAGGAGCTTGCCGGCAACCTCCGGCTGCTTCAATGCCAGGTTGACCTCCGCATTGAGTTTTGCAATCACTTCGGCCGGTGTGCCCGCCGGGGCGAGCAGGCCGAACCAGGCAAAGGCTTCCGCGCCGCGGAAGCCCTGTTCGGCGAGCGTGGGCACCTCGGGCAGGAGCGCATAGCGCTGGGGGCTCGCCACCGAAATCGCGCGCAGTTTGCCCGCCTTGACATGCGGCAGCGCGGGTGCAATCGGGTCGACCGAAGCGCCGAGGCGCCCGCCCAGCAGATCCTGGATGGCAGGGGCGTCGCCCTTGTAGGGGATATGGGAGAGCGTCGAGCCCGAAACCGAGTTGAGCAACTCGATCGCAAGATGCGGCGCGCTGCCGTTGCCCGGGCTGCCGACATTGGCGTACGACGAATCTTTCTTCGCCAGCTCGATCAGCTCTTTGGCGTTCTTTACAGGCGAGGCCGACGGAACGAGAAAGAACAAGGGTACGGTGACCGCGTGGACGATCGGCGCGAAATCTTTCACGGTGTCATAAGGCAGCTTGCCGTAGAGGCCGGGATTGGTGGAGTGAGGCGCAGCGCAAAAGAACAGCGTGTAGCCGTCCGGCGCGCTTTTGGCCACGAATTCGGTGGCGATCCGGGTATTCGCGCCGGCCTTGTTCTCGACGACAAACTGCTGCCCGAGCCGCTGCGCAAGGCGTTCCGCGAGAATGCGCGCCGCGATGTCGTTCGTCCCGCCGGCCGCATAGGGTGCGACGATGCGGACCGGTTTGGCCGGCCAGGTCTGCGCCCCGGCCGATGCCATGGCGCAAGCGGCAAAAGCAGCGCACAGCCCGCGCAACATTTTTTTCATACCTCCTCCCTGGTAGCTAACGATCGCCGCGCAGCAGGTGCCGGGCGATGTTCAACTGGTGAATCTGGCTGGTACCTTCGTAGAGCCGGAACAGGCGCACGTCGCGATAGAAACGCGGCACCGCTCCGCCGATGTCCTCGCAATAGCCCGCGCCGCCAAAAATCTGCACCACGCGGTCGGCGACGCGCCCGGCCATTTCCGACGCATAGTACTTGCACATCGATACGTCCATCGTAACGTCCTCGCCGCGGTCGCGCTTGCGCGCCGTTTCGAGGATCAGCGCCCGTGCGGCGGAAATCTCCACCTTGCAGTCCGCGAGCATCGCCTGCACGAGCTGGAATTCGCCAATCGCCTGACCGGATTGCTTGCGCGTTGCCGCATGGCGCAAAGCTTCGTCGAGCAGCCGGATCGCCGGCCCGGTGCAAAGCGACGCGAGGTTGATGCGCTGCTTGTTGAGCGACTTCATCACCGCGCGGAAACCCCGCCCCGGCTCACCGCCGAGGATCGCGGACTTCGGCACGCGGCACGCCTTGAAATAAACCTCGGACACCGGCGAGCCTTCCTGGCCCATCTTCCTGTGCTCCGGGCCGGTGGACATTCCGGGGGTTCCCCGCTCGACCAGGAACGTGGTCGTACCGGAGCCGCCCTTGTTGGAGGGGTCGGTGCGGGCGAGGACCGTGAACACGTCGGCGATCGGTGCATTGGTGATGTAGCGCTTGGTGCCGTTCAGGACGTAGTCATCGCCGTCTTCGACCGCGAGCGTCGCAAGGCCGCCGAGCAGGTCGGAACCGGCTTCGGGCTCGGTCACCGCAAGGCAGCCCGTGAGTTCACCCGTCGCCAGGCGCGGAAGGTAATTGCGTTTCTGTTCCCCGGTCCCGTCCTGGATGATCGCCTCGGACCCGATCCCGGTATTGGTCCCGCAGCGCGCGCGATAGGCCACCGCGCACTGCGAGATCTCCATGTTGGCGAGGCACAGCTCTTCGGTGGTGAGGCCGGCGCCGCCGTATTCCTCCGGAATGCTCCAGCCGAAAAATCCGAGGCTGCGCATCTTTGCGACGATTTCCTCTGGAATAGCGTTCTCGCGCTCGACCCGCTCCTCGTTCGGGATGGCCACTTCGTCCATGAAGCGGCGCGTGGTGTCGAGCAGCGTGGCAAGGCGTTTTTCGTCGCGGATCATAGTGCTGCCGGTAAGTGTGGCTGGGTCGGACGCGCGGACTCCGGGTCCTCGGTCAGGGGTGAAAGCGCGCCTTGCGCTTTTCGAGGAACGCGCTGATGCCTTCGCCGGCTTCGTCCGCGTGCAATCCTTCCACGAACAGCGAACGCTCGAGTTCGAGCTGCGTCTCGTAGCTGCCGGACTGGGCGGCGTTTAGAAGGCGCTTGATGCGCGAAATTGCCCGCGTTGCCCCGGAAGCGAGGATCGCAGCGAGCGCGCGGCCCTCCTCGAGCGCCTTGCCCGCCGGCACAAGCCGGTTGACGGCGCCGAGCTGGGCGAGGCGCGCGGCGCTCACCGGGGCGCCGGTCATAGCGAGCTCGGCCGCCAGTTGCGGAGGCAGCGAGCGCGACAGGAAAAACGTCCCGGCGCCGTCAGGGTTGAGGCCGATCTTCACGTAAGCCATGACGAACTGCGCGTTTTCGGCGGCAACGATCAAGTCGCACGCAAGAGCGATCGAGAAGCCTGCGCCGGCGGCATTGCCTTCGACCGCAGCGATCACGGGCTTGGCACATTGGCGGATTGCGCGCACGAACTCGTTGAGCGAGTTGACGCGGTCGGCGTGGTGTTGCGGCGGATTTTCCTGGCGGCTCTTGTGCAGGGTCGTGAGATCGCCGCCGGAACAGAAATGGTCCCCGCTACCGCCGATCACTATCGCGCCCACCGCATCGTCCTCCGATGCCAGGCGCAGCTCCCTGGCCATCGCGCGCGAGATTTCCTGGCGCACCGCGTTGCGTTGCGCGGGATTGTCGATGAGGAGCTGCAGGACGCGCCCGTGCCGCGAAGTATCGACACGGGCTTCGCGAACCGCTCCGGACGCCATCAGTGTATTCCCAGGGCGGCCTCGATGTTGCGCACCATCTGCACCAGGCGGGGACCAATGTCGTCCTCGATCTGGCCTTTCTTGAGCATGAAAGCCGGGATGCTGCAGTTGAACGCGACAATCTCGCCGTCGACCGTGCGCCGCATCGGCACGCCGACCGCATGGATCTCGCGCCGCAGGTCGCCATACGAAACGCAGAATCCGCGCTCGCGGATTTCCTGCAGGCTCTTGTCGATTTGCGCGCGGTACTTGCGATAGGTTTCGGGCTCTTTGACTTTCATCTGGTTGAGCAAGGCTTCGCGCTCGGCCGGGGTGCAGGCGGCGAGGAATGCGCGCCCGACCGACGCCTGCGCGATCGGAATCGAAGTTCCGATGTCCGGCAGCGAGGGCGTCCCGTTGCCGGAGCGGCAGCTTTCGACGAAGACCACGTTCAGGCGATCGCGGATTCCCATCGATACCGAGGCGTTTGCATGGTCGGCGAGTTCTTTCATGTGTGGCCGCGCGACTTGGCGCGCGCTCATGCTCGCGAGCAGCGGATAGCCTATCGACAGGACCGCCGAGCCGAGCTGGTATTTGCCCAGGCGCATGTTATGGCGCAGGTAGCCCAGCTTGGTGAGCGTGTAAGTCAGGCGCGACACGGTCGGCTTCGGCAATCCCGTGCGCACGGAAATCTCCTTGTTGCCAAGCATCGGCTCGAGCGGCGTGAAGCATCGCAGCACCTCGAGTCCGCGGGCCAGGGTGGTCGCAAACTGGCGGTCGCCCTCATGCTCGTAGCTGTAGGCCGGCAACGCGGCCGGGGTCGAAAGCGGTATGTTGGACTCTGGTGCGCCCATTTTGAATCTCCTTGGTCATTGCTGCCGGCGTGGCCCGCGGGAGGACCGGGCGGAACATCTGCCGCGCGGTCTTAGAGCCGGGCTGGCGGGTATTCCGGGGAATAGCGCGGTGTGAAACTCGCAGAACGAAACTGCAGGCAGCGGAATTCGTTTCGCATAGCGATTGTTTGACAGCCGCCACCCTCTGTCAATTTAGTCATATCATGTTTCGCATACCGAAACAGCGGGTGTAAAGGGCATGCGGATTTTGCATAGCGCGAAAGGCCCCACGGGCGCCGCGACCAGGGGTGAGCAACTTGCTACCCTTGAGCCCCTTGCCCAAAGGAGTTCCCCATGGCCATGCCCTCCCTTTTCGATCTCTCCGGCCAGGTGGCCGTCGTCACCGGATCCACGCGCGGCATCGGCAAATCGATCGCCGAGGAACTGGGCAAGGCCGGCGCCAAGGTCGTGATCTCCAGCCGCAAGGCCGAGGCCTGCGAGGCGACCCGCGCCGAGTTCGCCCAAAAGGGCCTGACGGTCATGACCCAACCTTGCAACATAGGCCGCAAAGAGGAAGTAAGCGCTCTCGTTGCGGCCACGATCAAGGCCTGGGGCCGCATCGACATCATGGTCTGCAATGCCGCCGTGAATCCCTACTACGGCCCGCTGGGCGGCCTCACCGACGAGGCATTCGACAAGATCATGAACTCGAACGTGAAGTCGAATCTCTGGATGGCCAACCTTGTGATCCCGGGCATGGCCGAGCGGGGCGGCGGGTGCCTCATCATGGTGGGCTCGATCGCCGGCCTGAAAGCCAACACGATCCTGGGGGCTTACGGCATTTCCAAGGCGGCCGACCATATGCTGGTCAAGAACCTGGCGGCCGAGTGGGGGCC
>JANMXB010000471.1:0-1514 GCA_031380765.1 Pseudomonadota bacterium
CGCGTGCTGCCCAATTCCTTTGTCGAATTCGGGATGAAGGACGGCCTGGGCTGCGACACGGGCCACTACCTGCCCGCCGAGATGGCCGGCAAGACCGTCCCCGACGAACACATCCACGAACATGCGACCTGTTTCAACGTCAAGGACCGCGGGCTGGTGGTGATCAGCTCGTGCGGCCACGTGGGAATCGTCAATTCGGTGCGCCAGGCGCAGGAAGTCTCCGGCGTGGAGAAAGTGCACGCGATCGTCGGCGGGTTCCACCTCGGTCCGGCGCCCAAGGACTATCTCGCGCAGGTGGTGGGTGAAGTCAGGAAGCTCAAACCCGACCTCGTGATCCCGATGCATTGCAGCGGCCTGAACTTCGTGCAGGAAGCGCGCGCGCAGATGCCGGACAACGTGCTGGTCACGACCACCGGCAGCCGGATCACGTTCGGCGCGTAGGCGTGCGGTCATGGATTGCGGCGCTTGCGCTGCTGCTCGGCGCGGGCGGCCTGTCTGCGCACGAGGCGCCGCAGCGCTCCGCGGCCGAGGTCATGGACGTGCTGATGTGGAACCGCGAGCCGGTCGGCGGGCCGTTCGCGTTGGTCGACCAGAACGGCAAGCGGCGGACGGATGCGGACTTTCGCGGCAAGCTGATGCTCGTGTACTTCGGCTACACCTTCTGCCCCGACATCTGCCCGACGGACCTGCTGCAGATCGGCCTCGCGGTGGAGAAACTCGGTGCGGCGGGCAGCGAAGTCCAGCCGCTGTTCGTCACGCTCGACCCGCAGCGCGATACGCCGAAGCACCTTGCCGCTTACGTTCCGCATTTCCATCCGCGGTTCATAGGCCTCACCGGCACGCAGTCGGCGATCCGTCAGGCGGCGAGCGCGTACAAGGTTTACTACCAGAAGGTGGCAGTTGCCGGCCGGACCGGCTACACCGTGGACCACACGGCTTTTATTTACCTCATGGACCGCAATGGGCGGTATCTCGGCTTCTTTCCGCCCGGCACTTCGGCGGAACGCATGCTTGAAATCATTCGGCCGCACACGCGGGGAGTCCGGTGAAGGCGCTGTCCTCGGGCGCGCGATGAGCCGGCTCAGGCTTCGGACTTGCCGTCGCTCTCCCGCCGGCGCACGGCTTCCGCCTCGATCGCCGAGATGAGCGCCGGCTGCTGCCCCGCGAGCTGGTAGAAATCGGCGACGTTCAGTACCAGCACGGTGCACGGCATGGTGGTCACTACGTCGGCCGAGCGCGGTTTGCGGTCGAGCAGCGCCATCTCGCCGAAGAAATCGCCGTCGGCAAGCGCTTTGGTGCGATCGCCGAGCTTCACCTCCACCTCGCCGGACACGATGAAGAACATCGAATCGCCGGCCGCGCCTTTGCGGATCACGGTCGCGCCTTCCGGATAGCTGCGCGAGCGCAGGCGCTCGACGATGTCGGAAATGGCGATGGCGCCGACTTCGGAAAAGAACGGCACGCGCGCGACCAGGTCCCAGATGCGCACGAACTCGCGCCGGCGCACTTCCGCG
>JANMXB010000497.1:0-1778 GCA_031380765.1 Pseudomonadota bacterium
GTGGAATTATCCAGAATCCGGGTCGTATCCTGCGAAATAGACGAATGCCTTTTTCCTGTCCGAAAAAGAGCCCCAAAGCCGTGACAGCAAGTATGATTTATACCTTCGGGACTTGAAACTGATCGAGCCCTTGCGCGCCACTATTGCGGGCTCGACGGGTCCGCAATTGATGTTGCGGTTCCTCGGCCTTTTTGGTGGGGCGTCCTGCTTTAGACTGGCGCCTGGGGGGTCTCCGGACGAAACAGCCCAAACAATCGAAACTCTGGTGAGCAAATAATGGGATACACCGTACAGCAACGTGCTGAGTGCGTCGGGACTTTCCGCTGGATCGAGGTCTCCTTCATGGAGATGCTCGCAGCATGGGTGCCGACGACCCCGGAAATGGAAGTCAAGGTGCTTTTCGGGCGCCATGTGTGGGATTGCGCGCAACACGCCGATGCGCTGGGCAAACGCGCATTCGAACTGCGAGCCCCGCTGCACTATTCGCTCCCGCCGGTTGAGGATTACAGGGCCTCCCTGCGTGAGGTTGCGAGTCTGACCGGAACGACGGAACGCGTAAGCGCGTTCTACGGGGCGATTTGTCCGGCCATGGTCAGCCGGTATCGCGAGTACCTGGAAAATACGGATTCACTCATGGACGAACCTACCGTGCGCATTCTGGAGACTATCGTTCGTGACTATGAGCGAATGTCTGCTGAACGTGAGCGGCTGGCCGGAGAGGCTGCAGGAATCGGATTTGCCACCGCACTCGGTGAATGGGTTGCCCGCCAAGGCGCAATCAAGCGCGTTGTAACCCACGGGGAACCGGGAAAGCGCATGCGCGAGGAGAGGGTATGAGCGCTTCAAGCGGACAGTTCGAAATCAATGGCGTCAGCCTGTGCCGGGATCCCGCGCGTGAGGCCTGTTTCAAGGTCGTATGGAACCACACCGACATGGTTTCTTTCCAGGATGCGATGTCGCTTCCGGCGCAGCGGGAAAAGCTTCACCGGCATATGAATAACGAGATCGGCTCGATGGAGATCGCGGCGCAAACGCTCGTCGATTTTCCCGATGCCCCGTGGGATTTGCGCATGGAGCTGGCCCGCCAGGCGTATGACGAGAGCCGGCATGTGGAGGGGCTTTTTACCCGCCTCAAGGAAATTGGGGGCAGCAAAGGGGAGTTTCCCGTCGCCAATTTCGAGTGGGCGGTAGCGATCACGCGCGACACGATTGCCGCACGGCTGGCGATAGAGAACCGAACATTCGAAGCCGGCCAGATGGACCTGCTCGGGACGCTGTGCAAGCTTTGGCGGGCGGCGGGCGACACGCGCACTGCGGAATTGCTTGAGGCGATCCTCGCCGACGAGGTAAGCCACGTACGTTTTGCGAACCGCTGGATCAAGAAGCTCGCGAAAGAAGATGGCCGCGTATTGCTGAAAGTCGCAGTGGCAATCCGCTTCTTCGGCGAGGCGAGCGTCGCGGTGTATGGTGAGGCCGCCAGGATCGCGGATGAAGAGACGGGCAAAGGCCACGCCCAGATCGACGTCAACGTGCGGGACCGACGCGAAGCGGAATTCAGCGATGAAGAGATCAGCGAGATACTCCGGCAGTACGGAATGCGGTCCCTGACAGAGGCACTGGCCGCCAGATGACGGTCGAAGCCGTTCGCCCCCCGTATTCTCCCGAGTTGTTTGCGGCAGGGCCTGCGCGCGACGAGCGCTTCAACGTCGTGGAGCAATGGGTCGATTGCCACAATCTTCCGCCGGGCGACCCCGTCCGGGAGGTCGAATTCTTCCATC
>JANMXB010000504.1:0-3219 GCA_031380765.1 Pseudomonadota bacterium
CGCCCTTCGGGTCGACCAGAACCCGCTTTCCGGCCGAGCGGGCCAGGCCGATCATGGTCGCAATATGGGCAAGGCCGCCCTTGCCGTAGTCCGACAGGATGACCGCATCGCACCCGGGCAGCGCCGCCTCGAAATCGGCGAGCTTGGAGGCCAGCACCTCGCTCGAAGGCGGGGTCTCGAAATCGATGCGCAGGAGCTGCTGCTGGCGGCCGATCACGCGCAGCTTCACCGTGGTTTCCATGGTTGCGTCGCGGTGCAGGTTGGCGCGGACGCCGGCTCCCTCCACGAGCGCGGCAAGTTTGGTCCCCGCCTCGTCCCCGCCGATCACCGACAGGAGCTGCGCCTGGGCATCCAATGCGGCGCAGTTGCGCGCCACGTTGGCCGCGCCGCCGGGACGCTCCTCGATCCGCGTCACGCGCACCACCGGAACCGGCGCCTCTGGCGATATGCGCGCGACATCGCCAAACCAGTAGCGATCGAGCATGACGTCTCCCACCACGAGGATGCGCGCATTTTCAGTCGGAAGATCCGCGCCCGGTTTGCCGCTCACGCGGTTCTTCCCGCGGCTCGACCGATCGGAAAGTACTCGATGCCGAGGCGCTTCATTGCAGCCGGGTCATAAAGGTTGCGGCCGTCGAAGATGGCCGGCGTTTTAAGCTTCCCCTTCACCGCGGCGAAATCGGGGCTGCGGAATTCCTGCCATTCGGTCACGATGCACAGCGCGTCGCACCCCTCGAGCGCTGACGTTGCGCTGTCGGCGAATTCGACCCGCCGGTCGCTTGCGAGAATTTTTGCAGCCTCGCCGCGCGCCGCGGGATCGTATGCGCGCACCTCCGCGCCCGCCCGCAGGAGGGCGTCGATCAGCACCAGACTCGAGGCTTCACGCATGTCATCGGTGTTGGCCTTGAATGCGAGTCCCCAGACGGCGAAGCGTTTGCCCGACAGGTTCGAGCCGAAGCGCTGTGTCACTTTCGAGGCCAGCACGCCTTTCTGGGCTTCGTTCACGCAATCAACGGCGGCCAGCAGCTTCAGCGGATGCCCGGCTCGCTCGGCGGTCCGCTGCAGTGCCTTCACATCTTTCGGGAAGCACGAGCCGCCATAGCCCGCCCCCGCGTAGAGGAAGTGGTAGCCGATGCGCGGGTCCGAACCGATGCCCCGCCGGACTTCCTCGATATCCGCGCCGATGCGCTCGGCGAGGTTGGCCAGGTCGTTCATGAAGGAAATGCGCGTGGCCAGCATGGCGTTTGCCGCATACTTGGTCAGCTCGGCTGAGCGCACGCTCATGACCATGATGCGCTCGTGGTTGCGCTGAAACGGGGCGTAGAGCTCCCGCAGCAGTGCCGTGGCGCGTGCATCGTCGCTGCCGATGATCACCCGGTCCGGCCGCATGAAGTCTTCGATCGCCGCGCCTTCCTTGAGGAATTCGGGGTTCGACACCACGCTGAACGCAACCCGGGTCTTGCGCGCGGCGAGTTCTTCGGCAATGGCGGCCCGGACTTCGTCGGCGGTGCCCACGGGGACCGTGGACTTGTTCACCACGACGCGATATCCGGTCATGTGACGGCCGATCGACCGCGCCGCGGAAACCACGTGCGAGAGGTCAGCCGACCCGTCTTCACCCGGCGGCGTGCCCACCGCGACAAATTGCAACTCACCGTGCGCCACGCATGCCGCCAGGTCGGTGGAAAACACCAGGCGGCCCGCGGCGCGGTTGCGCGCCACGACGGCTTCGAGGCCGGGCTCGAAAATGGGCAAGCCCCCTGCGTTCAGCGTCGCAATCTTGGCTGCATCGATGTCGAAGCAGAACACGTTGTTGCCGGCATCCGCGAGGCAGGCCCCGGAGACAAGTCCCACATAGCCGGTGCCGATGACGCTTACTTTCATTTCACCATCCTCATGCTCATGGAGCCAGGTCGAACTCTTCGGAGCGCCGCGGGGGATAGGTTTCCCATCCGCCGCATGCCGGGCAGTGCCAATGGAACTGCCGCGCGCGGAAACCGCAATTGTCGCAGCGATAGCGGGCCAGCCGCCGTGCGTGGCTGTGCACGAGATTCTTCACCAGCTCCAGGTCCCTGCGACGATCCGGGGACGAAGCCCCGGCAATCTGTGCCTCGAGCAGGCGGTCCAGGCCCAGCAGGGTAGGGTTGCGCCGCAATTCGTCGCGCACCAGCGTGTAGGCGGATTCGGCGCCTTTTGCATCCAGCGTGTACTGGAAAACCGTGTCGAGCAGGTCGAGCGAGGGATAGCGTGCCAGGTGTCCCGAAAGCAGTGTGAGACCCTCTTCGAGGCGGCCGGTCTGACGAAAAACATCCAGCAGCCGCTGGGCGGCGAGCGCGAGGTAAGCCGGGTCCTGCGATTCGATGCGTTTCCAGTTTTCTATCGCGGCCTCGGTATTGCCGAGGCTGCGCTCGAGGTCGCCCTGCTGCAGGCTCACGCGTACGCATTTGCGGTTCGATTCGAGCGCCGCCGCGAGATGGCGGCGCGCATCGTCCGGACGGGAGTGGGTGGCTTCGAAGGCCGCAAGCTCGCAGTAGAAATGGGCAACCTCTTTCGCGCGCGACTCGCTCGGGCCGGACTCGATTTCGGCGGCCATGTCGATGGCCTTCTGCCACTCTTTTTCCGCCTGGTAGATCTCCAGGAGGAAGCTGCGCGCCCCGGCCGCGAGCGGCCCTTCGCGCAGCCGGTTGAATACCTCTTCGGCGCGATCGAGGATGCCCGCCTTGAGGTAGTCCTGGCCGAGCTCGGACAACGCCGCAAGCCGCTGCTCGGCCGAAAGGTCCGCGCGATCGATCAGGTTCTGGTGCATGCGGATCGCCCGGTCGTACTCGCCGCGCCGCCGGAAAAGGCTGCCGAGCGCGTAGTGCAGCTCCACCGTCTCCGGGTCGACTTTCACGACCTCGATGAACGCCTCGATCGCCTTGTCGGGTTCTTCGTTGAGCAGAAAATTCAATCCCTTGAAATAGGAACGCGGCAGCGCGCGCGACTCGGTGACCAGGTGCTTGATGTCGATGCGCGCGGCGAGCCAGCCCAGCCCGAAGAAGAGCGGGAATCCGATGAGCCACCAGTATTCGAATTCCATCAGGCGCCTGCGCCGGGCGGGGGCAGCGGGTCGGCAACTGCATCTGGGGCCGCCTGGTGCTCGGCCAGGGCGCGCTTGAGCTGCGCATTTTCGCGGCGTTGCACGAACAGGGTCGCAAGCGCGGCCGCGAGGCCGAAAAC
>JANMXB010000522.1:0-7574 GCA_031380765.1 Pseudomonadota bacterium
GTCCTCGACATACAGGTTGCCGTACTTTTTGTTCATCGGGCCCACGGTCTCGGCATGATCGACCAGCTTGAGCTTGGTGCCGGGCGTGTTGGCGAGGTCGGTCACCGCCGCCGTGGGCAGGCCGCCGACCCAGAAGAACGCGTCGATCTTGCCGTCCTTCACCGCGTTGACCGACTCGGCCACGCCGAGGCGCTCGCGCTTCATGTCCTTGTCCTTGTCCAGGCCCGCGGCCTCGATGACGCGAAACCCCATGACTTCGGTGGCGCTGCCCGGCGACCCGGTCGATACGCGCTTGCCCTTGAGGTCGGACATCTTGTTGATGCCGCGGCCTTCGATCGTCACGACGTGCATGCGGTTCGGATACAGAATCATCAGGGTCCGCAGCGGCACCGCATGGCCCTTGAATTTGTCCTCGCCCTTGAACGCGTCCTGGCTTGCGTCGGCCATCGCAAGCGCGATATAGGGCTTGCCGCTGCCGATGAGCTTGAGGTTGTCCACCGAGCCGCCGGTGACTTCGGCGGTGGCCTGCATGCCCGGCACGAATTTGGACAGCGCGGCGGCCATGCCGCCGCCGAGCGGGTAATACACCCCGCCGGTGCCGCCGGTGGCGATCGAAATGTTCTGCGCTGCGGCGATCCCGGATGCGAATACGCCGGCGGAAAGGACAACGGTGCCTAGAAATTTCTTCATGCTGTCTCCTTGGATGATTGCGCTCTGGACTGGCGCTTGGGTGGCCTGAATTCTACTTTATTCAGGCCGGATGAAACGTGTTCAGCCCCTCTGCGTGCCGCACCACGCCCGGGCGTCCGAGGCCCTCGCGCTGCTGGAGGTCGTGCAGCACCGCCGGGTCGGACGGCGTGTTGGCGATGAAGCGCTCGCCCGTCGCGGCCAGCCTTCCGAGCAGCACGCTGTAGGCTGGCCCGCGTTTGTCATGCATGACCGTATAGGTTTCGATGGTCGCCGGTCCGTTTGCGTGCTCGGTAAAAGGCGCCTTGGGCAGCGCGTCGAGTTGCGCCTGGAGCTTGGCGGGATTCTCGCGTTGCCAGCGACCCGCGCGCGGCGCTGTCGAGTACACGCCGAAGGAATGCTTGGTCACCCAGTTCCCGTTCGCCGTCACCAGGCCGAAGGCGCCCGGTGACGAGCGCAGCCGGCGCATCATTTCGCAGATCGACGACACGACGTAGCTGTTGCCCGGGCCGCCGAAGTAAACCAGCCCGCCGGTAACGGTGAGGCCGCGCGGATCGTCCTCAGCGATTCCGAGTTCTTCGCACGCGATTTCGACGGCCGACGGGAAACAGCTGTAGAGGTCGAGAAAACGGCAATCGCCGATCGACTTGCCCGCCATGTCCAGCGCCTTGCGCGACACCGCGCGGATTGCGGGCGAGGAAGCCAGGTCGAAGCGCTCCGTCGTGTACCAATGGTCGTGGCCGTCCGCGCAGCCATGCAGGTAGACCCATTTCGATTCGGGGACGCCGAGTTCGCGCGCGGTCCCGACCGAAGTGATGACGAACGCGGCGGCCTGGTCGATGAACGCGTTCGATACCATCAGGCGCGGATAGGGAAACCCGATCCAGCGATTGTCCGCATCCACGCTCGCGATGCGCTCGGCCGGATAGCCGGCCCGGCGCGTGGCCAGCGGATTCACGGCCGCGACTTGTGCAAAGCCGGCCATGAGCCGCCCCATGGCGTTCATGTGTTCGGCGAGCGTGCTTCCTCGCTTGGCACGGATTGCGTTTTCGAACAGCGGATACTGGGTGATCGCCGCGCGCAGGTTGTGGCGGTCCTCGTGCACGTTCCAGCCCCTGCGCGAGTCGCCGATCGATTCGGGCGTCCCGCCCGGATCCTCCTGCCACGAGACCGGCAGCCCTGCGCGCTCGACACCGTGCTGGGTGCGCAGGGCCTCGCCGCCCACGATCATTGCTGCGCGCATTGCGCCGCCTGCGATCTCCTCGGCAAACTGGTTGACCAGCGCCTGCGGCATATTTCCGCCGTTCCAGGTGTAGAGGTGACGGCTGGCCCTCAGACCCAAACGGTCCGCAATGCTCTTCGGCGGATTGGCCGAACCCCCGAGCCGGGTCTCGAAGCGGTGCGAGGTGTCCTTGTACGAGCGCAGCATCGCAATCGTGTCGATGGCGCCCGCCAGTCCGCGGCCCCCGGCATCGGTGAGCGCGAGCTTCCCCGCCTGCGCGATGAGGTCGTAGGGCGAGCGGCCGCGCTCGATCGGCGTGTCGAGGTCTGTCACGTCGCCGCAACCGACGAGAATGGGGGTGTTCTTTTCCGGGATCATGGCTCTCCCCGCAGCTTACAAAAAAATGCGGTGCCGCAAAGCCATAGAATGCCGGGATGCAACCACGCAAGCCATTCCCATACCCGATCACGTTGCCGTTGATCGCCGCGCCGATGTTCCTGATTTCCGGACCGGACCTGGTCCTGGCCGCATGCAGGGAAGGGGTCATCGGCGCCTTTCCCACGCCCAATTGCCGGACCTCGGATGCGCTGGAGGATTGGCTCAGGAAGATTACCTCGGGCGTCGAAGCCCTGAAGCGCGAGCACCCGGGACGCACGATCGGGCCGTGGGCCGCAACCATAGTCACGCATCGCACCAACGACCGCTTCGAGGCCGATTTCGACCTGTGCGTGAAATACCGCGCGCCGATCGTGATCACCGCGCTGGGCAGCCCCGCGCGGGTCGTGGACAAAGTCCATGCGTACGGCGGCCTGGTATTTGCCGACGTGAACAGCGTCAAGCTCGCGAGGAAAGCCGCCGGCTGCGGGGTCGACGGGCTCGTGCTCGTGTCTTCCGGCGCCGGAGGCCATACCGGCGAGATGGCGGGCTTCTCGTTCGTGCCGGCAGTGCGCGAATGGTGGGACGGCTACATCGTCTACGCAGGCGGCGTATGCAACGGCAACGGCATCCGCGCGGCCGAAATCCTCGGCGCCGACTTCGCCTATGCCGGAACGCTCTTCATTGCGACCGAAGAAAGCATGGCCGACGCGGATTACAAGAAACTGCTCGTCGACTACGGGCCCGAAGATCTCATCGTCACCAAGGCCTTTACCGGCGCCAACGCGAGCATGCTGCGGCCGACCATCATCGCTTCGGGCCTCGACCCCGACACGCTGCCGCCGCGCAAGGACATGGAATTCCGCGGCCAGAACAGCGAAAACAAGCCATGGAAGGATATCCGCTCGGCCGGCCAGGGCATCGGCATGATCGACCGCGTGAAAAGCACCGCCGACCTGATCGGCGAATTGCGGGTGCAATACAACGCCACGCTCAGCGCGGGCGGCTGAGGAAATCATGGCTCCCCTGCTCCTCCTGCCGGGCCTTTCGAGCACGCCGGAAATCTGGGATGGCGTTCGCGCTGCCCTGCCGGTGGGCATCGCCGTCAAGGCACTCGAAAATCCCGCGCTCGAAGACATCGATGCGATCGCGGCCGAAATCCTGGCCGCCGCCCCTGCGCATTTTGCACTCGCCGGCTTTTCGTTCGGCGGCTACGTGGCGCTTGCGATCGCGGCCAGGGCCGGCGAACGCATCGAGCGCCTGGCGTTGATCGCAACCGGCGCCAACGCGGATTCGCCCGAGGCCGCGATCAGCCGCAAGCGGCTGATTGAAATGGCGCAGTCGGATTACGCATCGATCGACGGGCGGATGACGAAATTCCTGCTGCACCCGGATCGTGTCGAGGATGCCGGCATCCACGACAAGAGACTTCGCATGTCGCGCGAGTACGGCGCCGCGCGGTTCATCGCGCAGCAGCGCGCGGCGATGGCGCGCCCCATGCGGGATGCAACCCTCGCTTCGATCCGGGTACCGACCCTGGTCGCAGTCGGGCGCGAGGACCGCGTAACGCCGCTGGCGCAGCACGAAGAAATGGCGCGCCGCATCCCGGCTGCGGATCTCGTGGTGTTCGAGCGCTGCGGGCACCTGGCCCCGCTGGAAGCCCCGCTGGAACTCGCTGCCGCCCTTACAAAATGGATGACGCAATGAAAACCATGGTTCTGACGCTCAGCGCCGCAATAGCCTGCTCGCCGCTCCTGGCGCAGGAGTTTCCCGCCAAGCCGATCCGCATGATCTCGCCGTTCCCGGCCGGCAACGTCAACGAGATCGTCGTGCGCACAGTGGGCGAGCGTTTCAAGGAGGTCACCGGCCAGCCTTTCGTCTACGAATACAAGCCGGGCGGCGCCGGCGTGATCGCGGCGCAGACCCTCATGGCCGCGCCCCCGGACGGCTACACCGTGCTCCTCGGCACTTCGGGCATGACCTCGATCAATCCGCATGCGTTTGCGAAACTGCCCTACGACCCGGTGCGCGACTTCGCGCCGGTCACCGCGGCGATCCGCACCCAGCTCGTATTCGCCGCCCACCCTTCCGTGCCGGGAAACACGCTGGCCGAATTCATCGCATTCGCGAAGGCGAATCCGGGGAAGACCAATTTCGCCTCGTTTACGGCCGGCAACCCGTCCCACTTCGCCGGCGTGATCCTCAACCAGCTCGCCGGCATCGACATGCTGCATGTCGCCTACAAGGGCACGCCGCCGGTGGTGCAGGACCTGCTCGGCGGGCAGGTGATGACCGCCTTCGTGCCGATCATCTCGGTCAAACCGCACGTCGAAGCAGGCAAGATGAAAGCCTATGCACTCACCGGCGCCCGTTCGGCTCTGCTACCGGGCGTGCCGACCTTCAAGGAGCTGGGCTATCCGCAGATGGAGATTTATGCGTGGACCGGCTTCCTTGCGCCGGCAGGCACGCCGGCGGCGATCGTGCAGAAGCTCAATCGCGAATTCACCGCGGCGCTGCGGCTCCCCGATGCGCAGGCCAAATTGCGCGCCGTGGACCTCGAGCCCATCCCCAACACACCCGACGAATTCGCCGCCATGATGAAAGCGGACACCGAGCGCTGGCGTGACACCGTGAAAGCCTCCGGTTTCCGCTCGGATTAGCCTCAAGGAGACGGCCATGAAACTTGCAGACCTTCCGGTACACGATATCCCCGGCCTCAGCGGCGCGAATGCGCCCATCGGCAAGGAGATCGCCGCGAGCGAACTCGAGGTGATCGGCGAAATGCCGAAGGACCTCAACGGCATCCACGTACGAAACGGGCCGAACCCGTGGTTCCCGCCGGACTGGCGCTACCACGTGTATGACGGCGACGGCATGCTGCATGCCGCCTACTTCGACCACGGCAAGGTGAGCTACCGCAACCGCTGGATCCGCACCACCAGCCTCGCGGAGGAAATCGAAGCCGGCCGTCCTCTTTGGCGGGGCCTCAAGGAGCCGCCGCGCCGCGACCGGCCCGACGAGCCGCAAAAGAACAACTCGAACACGGACGTGAAATTCCACGCCGGCCGGCTGCTCACGATGTTCTACCTCACCGGCAAGCCCTATCACCTCGACATCCATACCCTCGAGACGATCGGGCCGACCGACTACGACGGCGCCTTCGAGAAAATTTCCGCCCACTCGCGCCCCGACGAGCACACCGGCGAGCTTCTCTTCTTCGACTACGACAAGAAGCCGCCCTACATGACCTACGGGGTCATCGGCCCCGACGGCAAGCACAAACACAAGATCGAGGTCGACCTGCCCGGCCCGCGCCTGCCGCACGACATGGCGGTGACCGAGCACTACACGATCCTGCATGATTTCCCGCTGCTGCCCGATCCGGAAGCCCTCAGGGCGGGCCGCCACAAGCTGGTCTTTCACCCCGACATGCCCTCGCGCTTCGGCATCGTGCCGCGCTATGGGAAAGCCTCCGAGCTTCGCTGGTTCGAGGCCAACGCCACCTACATGCTCCACGCCGTGAACGCCTGGGAGGAGCGGGGTGAAAACGGCGTCGAGATCGTCATGATCGGCACGCCATACCGCATCCACAAGGGCGACGACGGCCAGCCGGACGTGGCGCGCCTGATCAGGACCATCCGCAACCGCCGCCGCGACTATCTCCTGATGGAATGGCGCTTCGACCTCAACACCGGCAAGACGACGGAGCGGGTGATCGACGATGTGCTCAACACCGAGTTTCCCGTGATCAACACGGCCTACCAGGGCAGGAAGAACCGCTGGACCTACAACATCATCTTTCCGCAGGGCGGAGAGGAAGAGCCGCGTTTCACGGGACTGGTCAAGTACGACCTGGAGACCGGCGGATACCAGGCTTGGAGCGAGGGGCCCGACTTTTACTACAACGAGCCCGGCTTCGCCCCGGCGGACAACCCGAAGTCCGAAGACGACGGGTACCTCGTGTGCTTCGTGTGGAACCCGCGCGAAGTGCGCTCGGAGATCCAGGTCTTCAATTGCCGCGGCACCGAGTTCGGCCGTGGGCCGGTTGCGCGCGTATTGTTGCCGCAGCGCGTGCCCAACGGGTTTCATTCCACTTACGTGAGCGCTGCCCGGCTGAAAAGCGGGAAGTAACCAGGCAAAGGAAAATGACCGAACACCACCCGATCCAGATTTCCCCTCCCGACTTGTCGGCCTATCGCGCCGGCAACACCGGCGTGGAGTACGTCAGCGTGCTCGACTCAGGCAAGCCGGGGCCGAGCGTGATGATCCAGGCGCTCACGCACGGCAACGAATTCTGCGGCGCGATTGCGCTCGACACATTGTTGCGCGACGGACTGAAACCGCGCGCCGGCAAGCTCACAATTGCGTTCGCCAACGTCGCCGCGTACGCGCGCTTCGATTTCGAAGACCCGGACCGCTCGCGCTACATCGACGAGGATTACAACCGCGTTTGGGCCGACAGCGCGCTGCTGGGCGGGCGTAACTCGGCGGAGCTGCGCCGCGCGCGCGAGCTGCGCCCCTTTGTAGACGCGGCTGACTACCTCCTCGACCTGCACTCGATGCACGAGCCTTGCGCGCCGATCATGGTGTGCGGAACCATCGACAAGGGCGCGCAGTTCGCCAAGCGCATCGGCGTGCCCGAATGCCTGCTGCTGGACACCGGCCACCCGGCGGGTTTGCGCATGATCGAGCGCGGCGGCTTCGGCGATCCGGACAGCCCGCGCACGGCGGTCCTGATCGAGTGCGGCCAGCACTGGGAGAAGAGTTCGGTCGACGTGGCGGTGGACACCGTGCTGCGTTTTTTGGCGGTGACCGGCGCGTGCGATGACGCCTATGTGAAGCCGCGGCTGCGCCTGAAGCCGCCGGCGGTGCAACGCGTCGTGCGCGTGACCGAGCCCGTGGTGGCCAAGAGCATGGCATTTCGCTTTGCCGGATCCTTTCGCGGACTGGAGGTGATTCCCAAGGCCGGCACGCCGATTGCGTACGACGAAGATGCAAGCGGCGAGGTGGTCTGGCGTTCGCCCTACGACGACTGCGTGCTGGTCATGCCCTCATTGCGCCACAAGAAACCCGGCACGACCATGGTGCGGCTGGGGCGTTACGACGCCTGAAGGCTTGACGCCTACTTCACGCCCATGCTCGCGAGCGCCGCGGCGCGCCGATCCTGGCCGGTCTTTTTGACCGCGGTGTAGAGGCTTCCGCCGTGGCTATCCATGGCCACCAGCAAAGGCCCGAATCCTTTCACGCGGAACTTCCACAGCGATTCGGGATTGAGGTCGTCCATGTCGAC
>JANMXB010000548.1:0-11905 GCA_031380765.1 Pseudomonadota bacterium
CGTGCGGGACCACCCGCCCTGCATCTTCTCCGCGGTTGCGTCCGGGCGGTTGAGGTAGCCGAGGAAGGTGGCGTCGGCGGTGGCGTCGATCAGCAATTCGCCCTCTTCGCCGATTTCAGCGATGTCTTCGACGCTGCCGCCGATCCGTCCCACACTCACGTTCGAGTAGAAGCCGGGCCGGTACGGGTGCGGGCGCCCGGCCGGTTCGGGAAAGTAAAGCCCGTTCATGATCTCGGTCGTGCCGTAGATGTTCGTCATCCTGCGGCCCGGAAAAGCGGCCGCGACCCGCTCGAGCAGCGGCCCCGGCATGGCCGCGCCTGCATAGATGACTGTCTGCACGCTGCGAATGCGCTCGGCGGAAAAATTCGGCGCCGAGAGGATGCCGTGGAAATGGGTCGGCGAGCCGTAGAGCAGCGTGATGCCGTCGCGCTCGATGGCCTCGACCGCGCGCACGGGATCGAAAGCCGAGCACAGGTGATAGGTCCCGTCAAAAGCAAGCGCCCCCATGAGGCCGGAGAAAAAACCGACCGCGTGAAAGAGCGGCATCAGGCCCAGCACCTTGTTGTGGGTGCCGTGCATGACGCCGCACTGCATCGACATGTAGAGCACGCGTGCATCGGTAGCGCGGTGCGGGATCATTACCCCCTTGGGAAGTCCCGTCGTGCCCGACGTATACAGCACGAACGCGAGTCCTTCGGGGGGCGGGCTTTTCCATGGGGGCAGGGACTTTGCATCGCCACGGCAGGCCGCGAGTGCGCGCGTGCCCGCGGATCCTGCGCCGACAGTGATGATCGGCGCGCCTTTGGGCAGGACTTCGGCCAGGGCGCGCACAATCGCTTCGTCCGGCAGCGTAACCGCGCCTGCCATCACGCCTTGCCGCACCAGTCCCGCGGCTTCCTCGGGCTTGAGGCGCGCATTGATCATTGCCGGCACCGCGCCCAGGCGATGCAGGGCGAGCAAAACCACGGCGTGCTCGAAGAGGTTGGGCAGGACGGTGGCGACGATCTGTCCGGGGCCGAGCCCTTGGGCGGCGAAGCCCGCTGCATACGAGTCGATTTCCTCTAGCAACTGGCGATAGGTCAGCCGCCGGTCGGTGCGGTCGTCTGCAATGGCGACGTGGTCGGGGCGGCGCGCGGCCGCGAGGCGGACAAGGTCGTGGATGGTCTGCATGCGGCGCTCCTCCTCGGGATTCCTGCGCCGCCTATCTTAATGGAGCCGAGCGGGCGGGCGCTGCAGTTTCGACAGTCGCGCATGGCGCCGCAGAAGCGGGCACTATGCCGGGCTATGAATCTCAAGATGAACCAGAACTCGATTTTCGCCATCCTGCTGCGCTCGCCGTGGTGGCTGAGCGCCGGCATTGCCGGGGCGCTGTTTACCGGCGCACGGCTTGCGTTGCCGGCCGACTATGCGTTCTACGCGTTTTTCGTGTCGCTGCCGTTCTTCGTGATTGCCGTTTATACGGGATGGCAGCAATTGCGCGCGCCCAGCGCGGCCCGGATCGGCCAGGCGATGGAGGCGTTGCGGGCGATGGCGTGGACTGAGTTCTCCGCCGCCGTGGAAGAAGCTTTCCGCCGCGACGGATACTCGGTGGCGCAGAGTGGCGCGGCCGGGGCAGACTTCGAACTCGACAAGGCCGGGCGCGTGACGCTGGTGGCGTGCAAGCGGTGGAAGGTGGCCCGCACCGGCATCGAGCCGTTGCGCGAACTCGATTCGCTGCGCAGGGTCCGTGAAGCACACGAATGCGTCTACGTCGCCACGGGGGAGTTCACCGACACCGCGCGTTCTTTCGCGGCGGAAAAAAGTATCCGGCTGGTGTCCGGTGCGGAATTGGCGAGACTCGTACGCCGTTGATATCTTATTTTTAAGATACTTATTGGCAGAAAAAGCGCTTCCAGAGCCGTTCTTCAGGAACTAATGTTACGAATATCGAGCGCCACCAGCACCGGCACCGCCGCCACCAGTTGCCGCGTATAGGGGTGCGCCGGCGCGGTAAGCACCTGCGCAGCCGGACCGGTCTCGACGATTACGCCGTGCTGCATCACCGCTACCCGGTCCGCAAAATGCCGCGCGATCGAAATGTCGTGCGTGATCATGAGGTACGCCACGCCGCGCTCCTCCTTGATGTCGAGCAGGAGGTTGAGCACCTGTCCCCGGATCGACACGTCGGCCCCCGACAGCGGCTCATCGGCGATGATGAGGCGCGGGTTCATCGCCAGCGCGCGCGCAATCGCAAGGCGCTGGCGCTGGCCGCCGGAGATTTCGTGCGGAAAGCGGGGCAGATAGTCGCGGCCGGGCGTTAGCCCCACGCGGTCCAGCAGCGCGGCGCTCAGGGTATCGACTTCGCTGCCGGCGTCGCGCAGCGCCTGGGCCATCAGTTCGCGCGCCGAGCGGCGCGGATTCAGGGAAGACGACGCGTCCTGGAAGATGGGCTGCATGGCTACGCGGGCGCGCCGCAGGTCGCCGGCGGACAGGTCGCCAAGCGCTTTGCCTTCGAACACCACCCTTCCGCTGTCAGGCTCGAGCAGTCCCAGCGCGATCCGGCCGAGCGTGGATTTGCCCGAACCGCTCTCGCCGACCAGCGCGACGGTCTCGCCGCGCCCCACAGTCAAGCTCACCGCGCTCACTGCCTTTACGGGCGCATGGCCCGGACGGCGAAAGGTCTTCGACACATTTTCGAGCGAGAGGATCGGCGCGGCCATATTCGCGTTCATGCCGTCGCGTTCATGCCGAACGGTGCGCCCAGCAGCGCACTTGCTGCGCGCCCGCGTTCCCGGCGGGCTCCGGCCGTGGCATTTCCCTGGGGCACTCGGCGCGCACGAGGGGGCAGCGCGGCGTGAACGGGCAGCCTGGCGGGAGCTGTGCCAGGTTGGGCGGATCGCCGGCGATGGTCGCGAAGCGCCCTTCGCTGTTGCGCGCGGCCTGGGCGGCTTTCAGCAGGCCAACCGTATAAGGATGCGCCGGTCGCTGGAACACGTCCGCCGTGCTGCCCCATTCGACCGTATGCCCTGCATACATCACGTAGATCCGCTCGCACGCCGACGCGACGATGCCAAGGTCATGGCTGATCAGGAGGAGCGCCATGCCCAGGCGTTCCCTCAGCTCGCGAATGAGCGCGAGGATCTCGGCTTGAGTCGTGACATCCAGCGCCGTGGTTGGCTCGTCGGCGACAAGGAGCCTGGGCCCGCATGCGAGCGCCACGGCCAGCAGCGCCCTCTGGCGCATGCCGCCCGAGAGCTCGTGCGGAAAGGCGTCTACTGCGGCCGCCGGCAGCTTCACGAGCGAAAGCAGCTCGACCACCCGTGCCTGCAGCGGCAGGTGAGGCGCGTGCCGGCGCACGCTCTCGGCGATCTGCTTGCCCACCCGCATGACCGGGTTCAGGTAGGACAGCGGATCCTGGAACACCATCGCCACCGGGTTCCCGCGCATGGACTGCCACTGGTCCTCGCTGAATTGCGTGACATCCTGCCCGCCGATCGAGATGCGTCCGGATTCGATCCTGGCGATGCTGCGCGCAATGAGGCCCAGCGTTGCCCGCGCAAGGGTCGACTTTCCCGAGCCCGACTCGCCGACCAGTCCCACGGCCTCGCCCTCGGCCACCGACAGCGAAACATTGTTCATGGCAAATGCCACAGTGCCGCGCGTGCGGTAAGCGAGGCTGAGCGAGTCGATTTCGAGGATGTTCGCCATACTTAGCGCGTGACCGTGCGCGGATTGAGCGCCGAGCCGATTGCATCGCCCAGCAGATTGAAGGCGAGCACGGTGAGGAAGATGGCCAGGCCCGGGAACACCGACATCCACCATGCGTTGAAAAGGAATCGCTGCCCGGCGTTCAGCATGCGGCCCCAGCTAACGATGTCGGCCGAAGAAAGGCCGAGAAAGGACAGGGACGCCTCGAGCAGGATTGCCTGTGCCACGACAAGCGTTCCCGCGGCGAGCACCGGCGCCATCGCGTTCGGCACCACTTCGGTGGCGAGGATCGTCCACTCGCGCACGCCAAGGCAGCGCACGGCGTCGACGAACTCGAGCTGCTTCACGCGCATGACTTCGCCGCGCGTAATGCGCGCGATCTGCGGCCAGGCCAGAAGCACGATGACCGCGACGACTTGCGTGAGGCCGGTCCCGGAAAGCGCCACGATCACTGCGGCCAGAATGAAGCTGGGCACCACCTGGAACATTTCCGCGATGCGCATGACGGCAAGGTCGAGCCCTCCGCCCCAGAATCCTGCCGCCGCGCCAAGCAGCACGCCGAGGAGAGTGGCGCCGAACGCAGCGCTCACGCCTACCGCGAGCGAAACCTGCGAGCCGTAGAGGATCCCGAGCAGCATGTCGCGGCCGAGCTCGTCCGTGCCGAAGAGGTGCTCGGTCGAAGGCGCCGCCATGGCCAGGTCCGAAATCTGGTGCGGGTCGACGCCCGGCAGCAGGAAGGTCACCGCGGCGATCAAGGCCAGCACCGCAACATAGCCGCCCGAGGCGACGCCCGCGCGATAGGCGAGGAAGCGCTGCGCGAGCCTAGGCATTGCTGCCATAGCTCGGGCGCACGCGCGGGTCGAGCGCGGCATAGAGGATGTCGGTGATCAGGTTGGCGATCACCACGGCAATCGCTGTGACCAGGAAAATGCCGAGCAGCACCGGGTAGTCGCGGTTGCCGATCGAGGTGATGAAGAGGTTGCCCAGGCCCGGCCACGCGAACACCGTTTCGACCAGGATCGCGCCGGTGAGCGAGTGGCCGAAGTTGTATCCGATGACGGTGACGACGGGGATCATTGCGTTCGGCAGCACGTGTTGCCACAGGACCGTGCGGCGCGAAAGGCCCTTGGCGCGCGCGGTGAGGACGAAATCCTGCGACAGGGCCTCGAGCACACTTGCGCGCGCGACCCGCGCGACGATCGCGACGTAGTAAATGGTGATGCTGAACACCGGCAGGACCATGTGCCACAGCACGTCGCGCACCCACGGCCAGCCCTGGAGCGACTCGCGCGCGGACACCATGCCCTGCGCCGGCAGCCACGGCAGCTGGATCGCGAAGGCGATCACCAGGATCTGGCCCAGCCAGAAGATCGGGATCGAGAATCCGGTGACGCTGAGCGCGGTAATCCCGCTGTCGATCAGGCCGCCGGCTCGCGGCGCGGCGGCGAGGGCCATCGTGACGCCGAGCATCGCGGCAAGAGTCAGCGCCGGGATCATGATAAGCAGCGTGTAGCGCGATCGGTCGAGCACGAGGTCGAGCACCGGCTGCCGGTTGGAGAACGAGAAACCCAGATTTCCATGCGCGAGGTTCGACAGGTATAGCCATAGCTGCGTGGACAAAGGCTGGTCGAGGCCGAAGTCCTTCCTGACCTGCTCGACATAGCCCGGCGGGACGGGGAAGTCGCCCACCAGTGCCTGGATCGGGTCGCCCGGCACGATATGGATGATGAGGAAGGTCACCACCACGATTGCCAGAATGATCGGCCCGGCCCACGCGAGCCGCGCCAGGATGTACCGGCCCACTAAGCGCCTTTAATCACGAACGCGCCTCATGCCGCGTCGAACACGAACGCGCCTCATGCGGCGTCGAACACGAACGCGCCTCATGCGGCGCGTTGGGCGCGCGCCTCCGGCACGAGCAGCCGGATGAGGTCGCGGAAATCCTTCAGCGATTCGAGGCTGGCGACGCACTCGGCGAGCTCCCGGCAGCGCGCGGCACCCAGCGCGGGCTCGAGGAGGGAGTCGACCTTGATCTTCAGTTCGTCATCCGACAGGGGCCTTTCGGGCGCGCCTTTGGCGAACTTGATATGCCGCTCGATGCGGCGCCCGTCGGTGAGGACGAGTTCGAGCGGCGGATATTCGCCGGGCTTCACAGTTCGATCGGCCAGCACCCTTGTCGCGCGCATGAGCCTTTGGACCTCGGGCTCAGAGGTGCGCAGCGGCGCGAACTGCTCGAGCGTGCCGCGGCCGCTCGTGGCACCCACCGCGAGCGCGTACTGAATGCTGAACTGCGCCTCCAGCAGACTGGCGACCTCGACGCGGTCGAACTGGAGTTTGTACTGCTCGTTTCCATGCACCACCATGCCGGCAATTTTTTCGCTCGAGACACCGAGTTCGGGCATCAGCTCCAGGATTGCGTCCTGGCACGCGTGCAGTCCGCGGCAGCACGCATAAGGCTTCATGCCGGAGCGCGCGATGCGGAATTGCCTGCCGAGGCCGGCCAGCGTTGCCTCGGGTGTCGCGATGCCTTTGGCATAGGTCGAGTAAAACCCGCCCCATTGGGCTTCGAGCACCTGGCGCGGGCCGGTCATGCCCGCCTGCGCAAGCAGCGCGGCGGACAGGCCATTCTCGGATGCTTTGCCCGGATGAAAACGCTTGGTCATTGCCCCGTCGGCAAGGAAAGCCCAGATGCCGCCGGTAAAAGTGCCCGCGACGCCGAGCGCGTCGGCGAAACGTTCGGTGTCGAGCCGCATGAGTTTCGCGCTTGCCGCCGCAGCGCCGAAGCTGCCGCAGATGCCCGTGGAGTGCCAGCCCAGGTCCTGGACCGCGCGGTAGCCGCCCGCCCCTTCAAGCGTGCGCGCCGCAAGGTCGTAGCCTGCCACCAGCGCGGTGATCGCCTCCTTGCCGCTGAACGAAAGCCGGCCTGCCAGCGCGCAGATCGCCGGAATGACGACGGCGCCCGAGTGTCCGCAGCCGCCGAAGTCGTCGAGCTCCAGCGCGTGCGCCGCGGTACCGTTCACCATGGCGGCCATAGCCGCGGGAAGTTTTTCCGGGCGACCCCACAGCGTTGCCGAGCCGGTCGTCGCTTCCACCGAAACCTGGGCGGCGCAAAGCGCGGCGTTCACGACCTCGGTGCGCGCGCCCGCAATGCCCGCCGCAAGGGTGTCGATGAGAAAGCGCTTGGCCAGACGCACCGTGTCCGGCGGCAGAGCCTCAAAGGGTGCGGCCGACCAGTAGTCCGCGAGCGATTCGGTAAGGGTTCGTGCCGCCGTTTTTCCCGAGGTCATTTTTTCAGCCATGCCCGGTTCCACCACTGGTACGCGGCGGCCTGCCACATGCCGCCGAGGTTCTCGCTCGCGGCGCCCATCTGCGCCTGCTGGTGGACGGTGAGCGTCGGCAGGTCGCGCGCGAGGATCTCCTGCGCCTGGAAATAGAACTTTGCGCGTCCCGCCTGGTCGGCCGCGTCGCGGCCCTTGTCCAGCAGCTCGTCTACCTGCGGATTGGAATAGCCGCTGGCGTTGTTGAAGTTGGTTCCCTGCTTGATGGAGGCCGTATGGAACGTGCGCACAATCCCCAGCGCCGGGTCGCCCGAGGTCGAATAGTTCTGCAGCGTCGCGTCGAAATCGTAGTCTGCATACACTTTCTTCAGCACGACCGGGCGCTCCGCGCCCTCGAGCGAAACCTTGATGCCCGCGGCCTGCCAGAAGCGCTGGATGGCCTGGGCCCATGATGTGTATTCGCCGCGGCCCGGATCGAACGACAGCCGCAAAGTGAAGCGCGTGCCATCCGCGCCTTTTTTGAAGCCCGCCTCGTCGAGCAGCGCTTCAGCCTTTGCGCGGTCGTACGGATACAGCTTTTCGTAGTTCGAGGCAGGATTGTACGACCACGCGATGCGCGAATCGAACGGCCCCATGCCCGGCTGCCCGCTGCCGAGAAAGACGTTTTTCTGGATGTAGTTGCGGTCGAGCGCGATCATGAGCGCCTGGCGCACTTTGACGTTGTTGAGCGGTGGTTTCCTCGTGTTGAGGATGATGATGTCATCGGACGGGTAGTTGACTTCCTTCAGCGAAAATTTCGGGTTCTTCTCGAACACCTTGAACGCGCTGATCGGGAAATAGTACTGGTCGATATAGTCGACTTCGCCCGCCTGCAGCGCCAGGATGCGCGCGCCCGGATCCGGCATGATCTTCACCACGAGGCGGTCGAGGAACGGCTCGCCCTTGGCCCAGTAGTTCGGATTCTTCACAAACGTGAGCTGGCTGCCGCGCACCCACTCCTGCAGCATGAACGGCCCGCTGCCGACCGGCTTGGTCAGCGTCGCCGGGTTCTTGAGGACATCGGTGCCGCGGAAGATGTGCGCCGGCAGGATCGCCGCGTTCTGCTCGCAGGCGAGCGAAAACAGGAACGGCCCGAAAGGCTTCGACAGCCTGATGACCACGGTTTGCGGATCCGGCGTCAGGATTTCCTTGATCGCGCTGCCGGGCGCCGAGAATTTGGAACCGTACTTCGAGCTCACCTCCAGCAGCGTGAACTTGACGTCCTCCGACGTGAGCGGCTTGCCGTCGTGCCAGCTCGCCTTGTTCAGCTGGAACGTGTAAGTGAGCGCGTCCGGCGAAATGGTCCAGGACTTCGCCAGCGATGGCACGATCCTGAAGCCTTCGGCAAAGCGCACGAGGCCGTCGTACAGGATGCAGCCGGTGAAAACGTCGGGCACGCCCACGGTAATGTTCGGGTTGAGTCCGGCCGGATCGGAGCCGAGTGCCGCAACCGCGGTGCCGCCGTGGCGGGGTTCCTGGGCCAGCAGTGCAGTACTTGCGACAAGGGCGGCGCATGCGGCCAGCCGGCCGATGGTGGTCAAAATCATCGCTTAGCTCCGGGTCCGGAGGATGGCCAGCGTGCGCGCCATCTCGTTGGTCTGGATCATGAGGGCCTCATCGGCGCCCAGGCCGGGCTTGGAGAGCATGAAGTCCGGCTGGCAGGCGAGTCCTATGTGGGTGCAGATGCGCGCCGAATGGTCGGTCTCGTTGGCCGTGCCCCCAAGGCAGGCGCCCATGCCTTTCTTCCTGCAGTAGAGGATCGCTTCGATGGTGTTGTTGATGCCGCCCAGGTCAGGCGTCTTGATCTGGACGAAATCGGCCGCCTGCGCGTCGGCGAAAAGACCGATGTCCTCGAGCGTGTTGCACCACTCGTCGGCGATGATGCCCACCGCGATGCCCTTCTTTTTCAGCAGCCCGCGCAGCTCGCCGAACTTCGCGATCTGATCCATCTGGGTGTTCGCGATCATCGGCGACTCGACCAGCAGGTCGTACGGCGCCGCGGCTTCGCGCAAGCTTCCGATGTAGTTTGCAATGGCCTCGACGTCCATCGAGAAAAGCTCGCCCAGCGTTCCGTAAAGATCGGCGTGGATGCGCGGCTTGTAATCCGCGTCGCCGATGGTCTTGATGCGCGTGGCGACCATCTTCACCCAGGCGTGCAGGATTTCGCCCTGGAGTCCCACATGCTGCTTGACGACCGTGAATGAAGCGTGCGGCAGCAGCTCGAAGCGCTTGAGGATGATGCGGTCGAGTTGCGTTGGGTCGTCCTTGTGACCGGAAGCCAGGATCCCGATGGGTTTTTTCGAGATCGTGCTGCCGTATTCGCGCGCGATCACTTCGGCCATGGTCTGCCTGAGCGACAACGCGCATGCATGCAGGAGCGCTTGCGTGATGCCGTAGCGCAGCGCCGTGTGCAGCCGCTTGCCGTTCACCGCCATTTTGTCGAGCTCGTCGGCGTTAGGCCTGAACTTCGCAACGTCGCGGCCCGTGAGCGCCGCGGCGACCGGGCCCTGCATCACGTCCATGTAGTCGGCGGCGTTGAATACGGGATCGCGGCCCGCGACGCCTGCCAGGATCACGTCGGCGCAGTCGCCAAACGCGATCTGGCCATCTTCGAGCACGAGCATGACCGAGATGATGGTCGCCGGCTCGACGATCTTCTTGAATCCCGGCGTCACTGTCGGTCCGTGGAAGATCATGCCGTCCTGGCGGGCGCCGGCCTTGATCGCCATGAGATCGCGATGCATGTAGCCGGAGCGCCCGGCGGCGCAGATGACCTGTTTGACTTTCATGCAGCTCCCGGAACTTTGGTTTGGCGGCACGGCGCCCGCGGCGTTAAGCTTGGGAAATGTGGGACATGCTGCGGGACATGCCAAGGATGAAAAACATGGTACGGGCGGCTGCGCGGGCGCGTCAATGCGATTGCCGCATGGGGTGCGAAACGGCGCTGCGGGGGCTTCCATGAGCGAGGAAGCGCTTGAGCTCGCCACGGCCACCAAAAAAGACCTCGCCCAACTCGTCGACCTGCTGGGAATGCTGTTCATGCAGGAGGCCGACTTCGTGCCGGACGCGCCCAAGCAAAAGCGTGCGCTTGAGATGATTCTCGGCGACCCGCGCATCGGCCGGATCTACGTTGCGCGCGAGGGTGGCCGCGTGGTCGGCATGCTCAGCACGCTCTATACGATCAGCACCGCCGAAGGCGGCAAGGCCGCATGGCTGGAGGACATGGTCGTGCTGCACGAATACCGCGGGCGGGGCATCGGGGCTGCGCTGCTTGAGCACGCAGTGGTCGGTGCGCGCGAGGAAGGGTGCCTGCGCCTGACGCTGCTCAGCGACGAGGACAACGCCCAGGCGCACTCGGTCTATGCGGCCGAAGGCTTCCAGTTCTCGGGCATGCGCCCGATGCGCCTCAAGCTATAGCGCCACGGCTGCCGCCGGGCGGCGTGCGGCGAAAATCTTGCCGAGCGTTTTCGAGAACGGCACAACTTCCGCGCCCTCCAGCACGCCGTGCTTCACCATCTCGCGATGCAATTCGGCCAGGTTGTAGTGCGGCACCGAGGCGTACAGGTGGTGCTCGATGTGGTAGTTCACGCTGTGCGGGAAAATCAGCCACTCGATGACCGGGCCACCAAGATTGGTGCGCGCCGCGGTGAGCGGAGAAGAAAAGTCCGTTGTTGCGCCATGCTCGGAAATCGCGCGCAAGCGCAGGATCGCCTGCACTACGGTGAGCAGCGGCAGGATCCACAAGACGAGATACTCAACGAGATAACCGCTTGCCGCAGCGGCGACGAGCGCAAGCACATGGAACGTGATCACCATCACGCGGTCGCGACGTGCCTCGCTGCGCAATCGCTCCGACGTATCGTTCAGCGGGCGCATCGCGACGTTGGTTTCGGTGTTGATCGCCGGGGCGCCGAAGAAGTAGGCATAGGTCTTCCACGCCGTGAATCCTGAGAGGTCCTTGAGGAGTTTCTTCACCAGATAAGCGCGTCCGCGCGGGTAGCCTCCGTGCAGCGCCGTGTCCGGGTCCGCGGGACCGTAAAGGTTGTTATGGTGCAGGCGGTGAATGACCCGGTAGGTGCGCATCGAAAGCCCCTGCACGGTGGCGCACAAGCGGCCCGCGGCGTCGTTCAGCCAGCGCTGCTCGAAGAGCCTGTAGTGCGCAGCGTCGTGCGCGAGAATGAAGAGGGCGTGCTGCCGGGTGCCGATCAGGATGACGCAGGCGATGACCACAGGGGGCGTCCACCAGTGCAGCGCGATTGCAATCAGAGCGGCAAGGACCAGCCCCTCCTGCACCACCGACCACACCGAGCGCGCGAGCGAGATCTTCGCGAGGCGCTGCACCGTCTCCTTCGGCAGCGCCTTGCGGTAGTCGTCGCGAAACTCTTCGCCCTGTGCATGCATAGCATGAGAATTTTACCTTCTGGGCGGCCCCGTATATCTGGGAAAATCGATGTCTGATCCTGGCTGGGAATAGAAAAATGACCGCACGGCGCACTTTCTGGACGCTCGTACTCTCCTCCGCGGCGATCCTTGCCGTCACCATGGGCATTCGCCAGTCGACAGGCCTGTTCGTCTCGCCGCTCAATTCCGCCACCGGCCTGGGGATCGTGACGATCAGCTTTGCGTTGGCCGTGGGCCAATTCGTTTGGGGCGCGGCGCAACCGCTGTTCGGCATGCTGGCCGATCGCGTGGGCTCCTTCAGGGTGATCGTCTTCGGCGCGGTGCTGCTCGCGACCGGGATGGCGATCACGCCGTGGATGGACTCCGGCGTCGGGCTGATCCTCGCGATGGGCATCCTCACCGCTGCGGGTGCGGGCGCGGGCAGCTTCTCGATTCTCATCGGGGCGGCGGCGCAGCGCCTGCCGGCCGACAAGCGATCCTTCGCGTCGGGCTTCATCAAT
>JANMXB010000388.1:0-5555 GCA_031380765.1 Pseudomonadota bacterium
GGAAGTGCCGCAAGAGTGCCTGATCCTCACGATGCGGCAGAACCAAAAATATTTTCCCTTGTTCGACGTAGCGGGCAAATTACTGCCAAAATTCCTGATCGTGTCGAACATGGACCTGGCCGATCCGCGCCACATCATTGGCGGCAACCAGCGGGTAGTGCGGCCGAGACTCGAGGACGCGCGCTTCTTCTTTACGCAGGACCGCAAGTCGCGGCTCGAATCGCGCGTGCCGCTGTTGGCCAAAGTCGTGTACCACAACAAGCTGGGAACGCAGCTCGAACGCACCGAACGCGTCCAGCTGCTGGCCGGAAAAATCGCCCGCATGCTTGGCGCAGACGCGGCCCTCGCCGAACGCGCCGCGTGGCTCGCGAAAGCCGACCTCATCACCGGGATGGTCGGGGAGTTTCCGGAACTGCAGGGCACGATGGGCCGCTATTACGCGCTGAACGATGGCGAACCAGACGCCGTAGCCGACGCGATCGAAGCGCACTATCGTCCGCGATTTTCTGCGGACGACGTACCCGAAGGACCAATCTCGGCCGCCGTCGCGTTGGCTGACAAGCTCGATACGCTCGTGGGAATCTTCGGCATCGGCGGCGCACCGACCGGCGACAAGGATCCGTTCGCGCTACGTCGCCAAGCCCTCGGAGTAGTGCGCATACTTTCCGAAATGAAGCTTCCGATAGATCTGGAAGTGCTACTCAAAGCCGCTCATAGTGGATTCGCCTCTGGCGTGCTTAAGGATAGCCACGAGCGTGGCGGAATAAGCTTTCCAAATTATGTTGAAGTAAGTACGTTCGTTCGAGAACGCGCAAAAAACTATCTTCGCGATCTTGGCTACTCCACTCTTGAGATTGAGTCCGTTCTAGATTTGGGTCCCAAGCCCTCAGAATTTAGAACGCGTCTCGACGCGGTGCAAAGCTTTCTTAAGCTACCCGAAGCGGCTGGACTAGCTGAATCAGATAAGCGAATTAGGAACATATTGAGCAAGTCCGGCGCCGCATCGGTAGTAAGACTCGCGGATGAGTCCTTAGTTAAAGAGGACGCGGAGCGGCAGTTATTGCGAACGACAAGAGATCTTCGCAAACAAGTGGATTCTCTGGTCAATAGTGAAAGCTTTGGTGAAGCACTCTTGCTCACCGCTCGGGTGCACAAGCCGGTAAATCAGTTTTTTGAGCAGGTTATGGTGAATGTGGAAGACCTCAGCGTACGCAACAATCGCTTCGCGCTACTGCATGAGGTGTCTAATTTGACCAATCAGGTCGCGAACATCTCCAAGCTCGCGGCATGAAGCTGCTCATGCTCGACCGCGACGGCGTCATCAACCAGGACAGCGACCAGTACATCAAGTCGCCAGCCGAGTGGAAGCCCATCAAGGGCAGCATCGAGGCGATCGCCCGGCTCACCCAGGCCGGCTGGCGCATCGTCGTGGCGACCAACCAGTCGGGCATCGCGCGGGGACTTTTCGACACCAGCATGCTGAACGCAATCCACGACGCAATGCACAAGGCGGTCATCCAGGCCGGTGGGCGCATCGAGGCAATTTTTTTCTGCCCGCACGCGGCCGACTCGAACTGCGAGTGCCGCAAGCCCAGGCCCGGCATGCTTCTGGAGATCGAGCGCCGCCTGAACATTCCACTTGCCGGCGTGCCTTTCGTTGGCGACTCCCTCAAGGACATGCAGGCAGCCACGGCCGCCGGCGCGCGGCCCATCCTCGTGCTTACCGGCAAGGGAAGGAAGACACGCGATGCCGGAGGCCTGCCCGAATCGACCGAGGTCTATCCCGACCTGGCCGCGTTCGCCGCGCAATTGGTGGAACAGCGGGCCGAACAGCGCTCAGGGCAGCGCAACGCATGATCGTCCTGCGCTCGGCGCTCTTCGCCGCCGCGCTCGTCATCGTCACCCTGCCCTACGCGGTGCTCTCGGTGCTGACGTTTCCGCTGGCACGCATGACACGCTACCGGGTAATTTCGGGATGGTCGAAGATCATGCTTTACGTCGCGCGGATCGCGTGCGGCCTGGACTACCGGGTCGAGGGACGCGAAAACCTGCCGGCTCCGCCCAGCGTGATCCTTTCCAAGCACCAGTCAGCCTGGGAGACGCTCGCGTTCCAGACGGTCTTCCCGCCCCAGGTACATGTGCTGAAAAGAGAATTGCTGTGGATCCCGTTTTTCGGCTGGGGCCTGGCGATGATGAGCCCGATCGCCATCGACCGCTCGAAAGGCCGGTCCGCGTTGCGTCAGCTCGCGCGCCTCGGCAAGGAACGGATCTTGCAAGGATTCTGGGTGGTTATTTTTCCTGAGGGGACGCGGGTGAAGCCCGGCACGCGAAGAAAATATCATCCCGGCGGGGCGTGGCTCGCGGTGCAGACCGGTGCGCCAGTGGTGCCGGTCGCCCACAATGCCGGCCTGTATTGGGGCAAGAATGCGTTCCTCAAGCATCCGGGCACCATTACGCTGCGCATCGGCCCCGCCATTGTCACGCAGGGACGCGATCCGGCCGAGGTCAACGCGGACGCCGAAAAATGGATCGAGCAGCAACAGGCGGAGCTATGCCCGGCCCCAAGCAGCTGACCCTGTTCGACGCGGACGCGATCGAAGAGGCGCGCGGATCCGCGGGCCCGCGCAAACTCATCCAGCTTGGCACGCGAGTAATCGCTTTCCGCTTCGCCCGCTCGCGCCGGCGCACGATCGGCATCCTGGTCGACGCGGACGGCCTTGCCGTGGCCGCGCCTCACCATGCGCCGTGGATAGAAATCGAGAAATTCCTGCGCGAGAAATCGCGCTGGATCGCGAAAAAACTCGACGAGTGGGCGCAAGCGGGACGGCCGCCGCGCGTCCGCGGCGTCGCAGGTGAAATGATCCCGGTGGGCGGGCGAATGCTCACGCTCGAGCTCGCACAGGGAAAAAAAAGCTTTGCGCTGACGGGCGACCGGCTCCTGCTGAAATTGCGCAAGCCCGACGAGCGCGTGCGCGTGAAGGCCGAACTCGTCGGCGGGCTGAAGCTTCATGCGCTTGAAACGCTCGCCCCTCGTGTCGCCCAATACGCCGCGCAACTCGGCTTTCCCCAGCCGCGCGTTGCGATCTCGAACGCACGCACCCAGTGGGGCGTATGCACGCAGGACGGCCGGATCCGGCTGTCATGGCGCCTGGTCCATGTGGCCCCGGCATTGGCCGACTACGTGGTGGCGCACGAGGTGGCGCACCTGGTCGAGCTGAACCACTCGACGCGCTTCTGGAAAGTGGTAGAGACGCTGTATCCTGACTGCCGCGCGGCGCGCCACAGCCTGGACCTGGCCGCCGCGGCCCTGCCCATCTTCTGAGGATCATTCATGCGATTCCTGCACACCATGCTGCGCGTCGGCAATCTCGAGCGGTCGATCGGTTTCTACACCAGGGTGCTTGGCATGCGCGTGCTGCGCCAGCGCGACGTCCCGGACGGCAAATACACGCTCGCATTCGTCGGCTATGGCGAGGAGTCCGGCAATACGGTCATCGAGCTGACCTACAACTACGGCACCGACAAATACGACCTGGGCAGCGCCTTCGGGCACCTTGCGATCGAAGTGCCCGACATCAAGAAAGCCTGCGAGCAAGTCAGGGGTGGCGGCGGCAAGGTGACGCGCGAGCCCGGTCCGGTCAAATTCGGCACCACGATGATCGCGTTTGTCGAAGATCCCGACGGTTACAAGATCGAGTTCATCGAGAGAAAAGCCCAGTAATCTCCAGGATTTAGTTCTGCAGACTGGCTTCCTGCTTGGCTCGGCGGGTAATTTCGATAGCGATTCTAATATAATCGTCGGGCGAGACGTTTTCCGGCCGAAGTCCCGGATCGATGTCCAGCCGCTCGAGGCTCGCGGCGTCGATGAGCGACGAGAGCGCATTGCGCAACGTCTTGCGGCGCGCTCCGAAGGCCCGCGTAACCACCGCGGCAAAGACCTTTTCGTCCACGGCGGCGATTTCAGACTGCGCCAGGGGCGTGAGCCGAACTACGGCAGACTCCACCTTGGGCGGCGGCCTGAATGCACCCGGAGGCACGCGGAACAGCCGCTGGATGCGAAAACGCCGCTGCAGCATCACCGACAGCCGCCCGTACTCCGGCGTGGAATGCCTGGCCGCCATCCTGTCGACCACCTCGAGCTGCAGCATGACGTGCATGTCGCGCACCCGGTCGGCGTAGCCGGCCAGGTGAAAAAGCAGCGCGGTCGAAATGTTGTAGGGCAGGTTGCCCACTACGCGCAGCCCGGCGGGCAAAACGGAAAAATCGAAGTCCAGAGCGTCGGCGACGATGATTTTGAGCCGCTCCGGCGGAAATTCGGCCGCCAGGGCCGCGGCAAGATCCCGGTCGATTTCTATGGCGGTGAGAAGTGGCATGCGCTCGAGCAGCGGCCGGGTGAGCGCGCCTTCGCCGGGGCCGATCTCGACCAGGGCGTCCCCCGCCTGTGGGGCGATGGCCTCGACAATGCGCGAGAGCACATAAGGATCGTGAAGGAAGTGCTGCCCGAAGCGCTTGCGCGGAACGTGGCGCATAGCGGGGGCAACTACGCCTGACGCCGGCGCGCGATGTCGAGGGCGAGGCGCATCGCCTCGTTGAGGCTGCCCACCTCTGCGCGGCCGCTTCCGGCGAGGTCAAGCGCGGTGCCGTGATCGACCGAGGTACGCACGATCGGCAGCCCGAGAGTGACGTTCACGCCGTGGCCGAAGCTCGCGTACTTGAGCACCGGCAATCCCTGGTCGTGAAACATCGCCAGCGCGCAATCCGCGCGCTGCAGGCGCTCCGGCACGAACAGGGTATCGGCGGGAATGGGCCCTTCCACGCTCATGCCCTCGGCGGCGAGCGCCCGGATCACCGGTTCGATCACGTCGATTTCCTCGCGCCCGAGATGCCCCGATTCGCCGCTGTGCGGATTGAGGCCGGACACGAGGATTCTCGGTTTTGCGATACCAAATTGTTCGGTGAGCCCGGTCTGGATGACTTTGAGCGTAGCGGTGAGGCTCGCGCGTGTGATTGCCCTTGGCACCTCGGCCAGCGCCAGATGCGTCGTTGCCAGGGCAACGCGCAAGCCGCCGCCGACCAGCATCATCACCACGTGCTCGGCGCCGGTGCGATTGGCGAGGTATTCGGTATGTCCTGTGAAAGGAATGCCGGCGTCGTTGATCGCCCCTTTGTGCACCGGCGCGGTGACCATCGCGTCGAACTCGCCGGCGAGGCATCCGTCGATGGCGCGATCGAGCGTCGCCAGAACGTAGGGGCTGTTTGCCGGATCGAGATGGCCTGGACGCGCCGCGCGAGCCAGCGGCACGTTAACGATTTCGAGCGCACCGGACAAAGGCAATCCACCGGCGTCGTAGCGGCGAAGCGACGCGCTCAGGCCCAGCGCCCGGCAGCGCGCGGCCAGCATCTGCTCATCACCAATGACGACAATGCGCGCCGGGAAATCCCCGCGTGGAAGCAGCAGCGCAAGATCCGGCCCGATTCCGGCCGGCTCGCCGCTGGTAAGCGCGATCACGGGCAATCTAGGTCCCATCGCGGCCTCTCTTATCCGGTCTTACTTT
>JANMXB010000645.1:0-3798 GCA_031380765.1 Pseudomonadota bacterium
GCTTGTCCTTAAGGACGAGGTCGACCATGCGCAGGAATGTCATCTCGCGCCCGCGTGAATTGTTACTTCGCGTTCATGAACGCGATGGTGGTGTCCAGCATGCGGTTGGAAAAGCCCCACTCGTTGTCGTACCAGCCGCCCACTTTCACCAGCGTGCCTTCGGCCACCTTGGTCAGCGTCGCATCGAACGTGCACGAAGCCGGGTTGTGGTTGTAGTCGACCGAGACCAGCGGTTCCTTCGTGTAATCGAGAATGCCTTTCATGGCGCCGGCGGCAGCCTCCTTCATGAAACCGTTGATCTCATCAACAGTTGTCGCGCGCTTCGCGGTAAACGTTAGATCGACGATGGAGACGTTGATGGTCGGCACGCGGATCGCATAGCCGTCGAGTTTGCCGTTGAGTTCCGGCAGCACCAGGCCCACGGCCGCGGCGGCGCCGGTCTTGGTCGGGATCATCGACATGGTGGCCGAGCGCGCGCGGCGCAGGTCCTCGTGATACACGTCGGTGAGCACCTGGTCGTTGGTGTACGCATGAATCGTGGTCATGAGGCCGGCGACGATACCTATCCTGTCGTTCAGGACTTTCGCCATTGGCGCGAGGCAGTTGGTCGTGCACGAAGCATTCGATATGACGGTCTGCGAGGCCTTGAGCGTTCCGTGGTTCACACCGTAGACGATCGTGCCGTCGACGTCCTTTCCGCCCGGCGCCGAGATGATCACTTTTTTCGCACCGGCGGTGAGGTGCGCCGCGGCCTTTTCCTTGGTGGTGAACAACCCAGTGCACTCGAGCACCACGTCGACGCCCATTTCCTTCCAGGGCAGCTCGGCCGGGTTGCGCTTCGCGCAGACGCGGATCCTGTCGCCGTTGACGACCATATACTCGCCCTCGACTGTCACCGTGCCGGGGAACTTGCCGTGCGCCGTGTCGTACTTCGTCAGGTGCGCGTTGGTCTCGGCGTTGCCCAGGTCGTTGATCGCGACGATTTCGATGGCATGGGTTTTTCCGCATTCATAGTGGGCGCGGAGGATATTGCGGCCGATGCGGCCATAACCGTTGATTGCTACCTTGAGTGCCATTCTTCCAGCTCCAGAATGATTAACGCGGGGACAAAACCTGTTTCACCGCCGCCGTCACGGCTTGCGCGGTGATGCCGAAAAATTTGAACAGCTCGCCGGCCGGTGCCGATTCGCCGTACCGGTCGAGACCGACCACGGCGCCGTCGAGTCCGACGTACTTGCGCCAGAAATCCGTGACGCCGGCCTCGACCGCGACGCGCGGCAGGCCTTTTGGCAGCACAGCGGCGCGATGCGCTTCGTCCTGGCGGTCGAAGACGCTGGTCGAGGGCATGGAAACGACGCGCACGGCGATCCCTTCCGCGCCGAGCTGCGTTTGGGCTGCAAGCGCCAGCGGGACTTCCGAGCCCGTCGCGAGGATGGCTGCCTTTGCATCAGCCGCGTCCGACAGGACGTAGCCGCCGCGCCTGACATTTGCAATGGTGGCCTCGTCGCGCTGCGCAAAGGCTACGTTCTGGCGCGAAAACAACAGCGCGCTCGGCCCATCCTTGCGTTCGATCGCGCAAGCCCACGCCACCGCCGATTCCACTGTGTCGCAGGGACGCCAGACATCGAGGCCCGGCATGAGCCGCAGGCTCGCCGCGTGCTCGACCGACTGGTGGGTCGGGCCATCTTCGCCCAGGCCGATCGAGTCGTGTGTGAACACCCAGAGAGTGCGCAGCTTCATGAGGGAAGCCATCCGCAGCGCGTTTCTCGCGTAGTCCGAGAAGGTCAGAAACGTGCCGCCATACGGGATGTATCCGCCGTGGAGGGCGATGCCATTCATGATCGCCGACATGCCGAACTCGCGCACGCCGTAGAAAAGATAGTTGCCGCCGCCTTCCTTGGCGAGCGGCTTGGAGCCCGACCACAGGGTGAGGTTGGAGCCCGCCAGGTCCGCTGAGCCGCCGAAAAGCTCGGGCAACGCCGGGGCGAGCGCTTCAATCGCATTCTGCGAAGCCTTGCGCGTGGCGATGGTTTCCGCTTTTGCGTTTGCCTCAGCGATCATTGCATCGCGCTTTGCGGCAAAGTCGCGCGGCAGGTCGCCCGCAATGCGCCGTTTGAATTCGGCGGCCTCGGCCGGGAAAGCCTCCGCATAGGCAGCGAACTGCTTTTTCCATTCCGACTCGCGGCGTGCGCCCCTGCGCTTCGCATTCCACTCCTGATAGATCTCGTCGGGAATCACGAACGGCGGATATTTCCAGCCCAGCGCTTCGCGTGCCGCGGCGATTTCCTTGTCGCCGAGCGGCGCACCGTGCGCGGCGCCGGTATTGGCCTTGGTCGGCGCACCCTTGGCGATGATGGTCTTGCAGCAAATCAGGCTCGGGCGGTCGGTGACGCGCTTCGCCTTGCCGATGGCGCGATGCACCGCGGCGACGTCGTTGCCCTCGACGTTTGGGATGACGTGCCAGTTGTAAGCTGAGAAACGCTTCGGCACGTCGTCGGTGTACCAGCTCTTGATGTTGCCTTTGTCCGAATCGATCGAGATCCCGTTGTCGTCGTAGAAGGCGATCAGCTTGCCCAGGCCGAGCGTGCCCGCGAGCGCGCACGATTCGTGCGAGATGCCTTCCATCATGCAGCCGTCGCCGAGGAACGCATACGTGTGGTGAGCGACGATGGCATGCCCCGGCCGGTTGAACTGCGCCGCAAGGAGTCTTTCGGCGATCGCCATCCCTACGGCATTCGAAATTCCCTGCCCGAGCGGGCCCGTCGTCGTTTCCACGCCCGGCGTAACGCCTATCTCCGGATGGCCCGGCGTCTTCGAATGCAACTGGCGGAAACGCTTGAGCTCTTCGATCGGCAGGCCATAGCCAGTCAGATGCAATACGGAGTACAGCAGCATCGAGCCGTGGCCGTTGGAGAGCACGAACCGGTCGCGGTTCGCCCAGTGCGGGTTGGCCGGGTTGTGGCGCAAGTGCTTTGTCCAGAGCGCCACGGCGATCTCCGCCATGCCCATCGGCATGCCGGGATGGCCCGAATTCGCCGCCTGCACGGCGTCCATGGACAGGAAGCGGATCGCGTTTGCGAGGTCGCCTTCCGACACGTTAGGGGACGGGTTGCGCGACGCTTGGGAATCCATGGCACTCCGAGAAATCGGCGGGAAAAGAGGTGCGAATTATAGCCAAAGGCCTGTTGCCCGGTCCGTACAGTGAAACACGCATTAAACTGGCGCCCATCATGACCATGCCTTTCACCAGCCCGGACGACTACGTCCACCTCGTTTCGCCCGCATCGGACGGCGATGCCCATTGGTTCGTCTTCCGCGGCGACCAGCTGCTGGTTGAAATGGGGCCGCCATCGAGCGCGCCGACCGACGACCTGCGCGTCAAGGCGCGCCCGAGTTGGGCGCGCCTGCCTTTCGGAAGCGGGCTGCAAGCGCTCGGCATCGAGCCAGTGCGCTCTCTGTATTTCGGCACGCTGGGCGGGGCCCACTTGTATGCAGTCGAAGCGTCGCCGCAATCCGAGCCTCCCGAGGGCATGGCGTGGCAAGGCTTGCGCACCCTGTTCTCGGTTCTCGAGGACGCGCACTTTGCGCTCGCCGGCCGCGCGGTGCAGCTCGTGGACTGGGATCGCAACCACCAGTTCTGCGGCCGCTGCGGCGGGCCAACGGTGGCGAAACGCGACGAGCGCGGCCGCATTTGCAACGCGTGCCGCCTGACCTTTTATCCGAAAATCGCGCCCGCGGTCATGGCGCTGGTCCGCCGCGGAAACGAGATCCTGCTCGGCCGCAGCCCGCATTTCCCGC
>JANMXB010000647.1:0-2956 GCA_031380765.1 Pseudomonadota bacterium
CCGAACTGTTCGATGAAGCAACGGTGATTACGCTGGACGTCGATTTCTCCGTCTACCGAAAGCACGGCCGGCAAAGCATTCCGGTGCTGGCCCCGGCTGCCGCCTAGGAATCGGAAGGAATCCGCGGAGCTTGCTCCTTGACCGTGACCCGCCACAGCGTGCGCGGATCGTCGATGTCGGTCAGCGTCGCCGCATGCAGCAGCGAGGCGTTGTCCCAGATGACGAGATCGCCCACGCCGTACTTGAGGCGGTAGTGGTACTTCGCCTGCGTGGAGTGGGCCTTGAGCGCGTCCAGCAGCGCGATTGCGGCCGCCTCATCCATCCCTTCGATCCCGAACGAGCTGCCGGACACCGAGTAGAGCGCCTTTCGCCCGGTGACGGGGTGCGGCCGCGCGACCAGGTGCCGGACCCACTGCATCTTCTTTTGCTGGTCCTCGTTGAGCACGGAGGCGACGGAGCGCGAGCTCTTGTCGAGGTCGTCGCGGTTGCCGTAGTGGTGCAGCCCGACAAGGCCGTCGATGCGCGCCTTGGTGGCGTCGGGAAGGTCTTCGTAAGCCGCGTACTGGTTGGCGAACAGCGTGTCGCCGCCGGCCTTGGGGACCTCGAGCGAATACAGCAGCGTCGCCCGCGCAGGCAGCTGCAGATACGAGTAGTCGGTGTGGAAATAGGTGCCCGCGTCCCGCAGGCCGATCGGCTTGCCGTCCTTGCGGCGGTTGGACAGGATCAGGATGTCGGCATGCTCGGGGTGATGGAACTGGTCGATGACGTGCGGCTCGGGCGAGCCGAACCGGCACGCGAAATCGAGGAATTGCCGCGCGGTCAGTTTCTGGTTGCGGAACACCAGCACCTGGCCGGCGAAGAAGGCTTGCCATATTTCCTGGTACTGCGCCTCGTCCGGCGGTTGAGCGAGGTCGATCCCGCTTGCCTCGAGGCCGAATCCCTCACCGAGTCTTTTCAAGGCCAGCATTTCAGCGGATCCCGTGCACCGCGAGCAGCGACTGCATGCGCGTGCAGGCGAGCGCAGGGTCGGCAAGCAGTCCCGCGGCGTCCGCGAGGCGGAAGAGCTCCGCGAAGTGCAGGATGCTGCGCGCGCCCTGCTGGCCGCCGACCATGACGAAATGGTCCTGGTGGCCGTTGAGCCAGGCCATGAACACCACACCTGTCTTGTAGAAGCGCGTCGGCGCGCAGAAGATGTGGCGCGACAGCGGTACCGTCGGCGCGAGGATCTCGTGGTAGGTCGCCTTGTCGCCGGCGGCCAGCGCGGACAACGCAGCCGAGGCTGCAGGCGCAATCGAATCGAAGATGCCGAGCAGCGCCTCCGAGTGGCCCTGGGAGTCGCCTTCGATGAGTTCTGCGAAATTGAAATCGTCCCCGGTGTACATCGCCACGCCTTTCGGCAGCCGGCGGCGCATGGCGATTTCCTTGTCCTTGTCGAGCAGCGAGATCTTGATGCCGTCGACCTTCTTTGCGTTGCGCGCGAGCACGTCGAGGCACACGTCCATCGCGGCGTAGTGATCCTTCCTGCCCCAGTAGCCTTCCAGCGCCGGATCGAACATTTCGCCGAGCCAGTGGATGATCACGGGCTCCTTGACCTGCGCAAGGATGCGGTCGTAAACGCGTCCATAGTCCTCGGGGGAGCGCGCGCAAACGGCCAGCGCGCGGCTTGCCATCAGGATGATGCGGCCGCCGAGTTTCTCGATCGCGGTGCACTGCTCCTCGTAGGCTGCGAACACGTCGGCAATCGCGAGGTCGGACCGCGGCGCGAGATGGTCGGTGCCTGCCCCGCTTGAGACCACTGCACCGGGAAAGTCACGGGCGGCGTCGACCGAGCGGCGAATCAGTTCGAGCGCGTTCGGCCAGTCGAGGCCCATGCCGCGCTGCGAGGTGTCCATCGCCTCAGCCACGCCCAGACCGTAAGACCAAAGATGGCGGCGATAGGCGATGGTCTTGTCCCAGTCGATGGCCGCATCGAGCCAGGGCTCTTTGCGCGAGAGCGGATCGGCCACCACGTGCGCCGCGCCGAGCGCCTTGCGCGTGAACGGGCGCGAGGGTTTCGCAAATATCCGCGGCTCGCGCACCGAATAGTCGACGAGATTTCCGCCAGCAGCGGGCAGCCTTATCGACAGAATCTGATCTCTTTTCATGGGTTCTCCCAACGGCGGATGATCGCCGCGTTGTCCAGGTCGCCATCGCCCGCGGCCACCGCTGCCTCGAGAAGCTTCGCGTGGGCCTCGGTGAGCGGCAGGCGGAAATTGGTCTTGCCCGCGAGCGCAAGCATGTGCGCCACGTCCTTGAGGTGCTGTCGGATGCGCGACTCCGGCGCCCAGTCCGCTACTGACATCTTTTGCCCCTTGGCCAAGGCTGCAGGCGACGCTGCGGGCGACTTGCTGACAATGGCGAGGAACGCCGCGCGGCCGATTCCCAGCGTTTCTGCGAACGCCATGCCCTCGGCGAGGGCCGCGCGGTTGAGGCCGAGCACGAGATTGGTGGCGAGCTTTGCGCGCGCCGCCATGCCCACGGCCCCGACGTTGTGGCGCTGCGACGCGATTGCCTGAAGAATGTCCTCGCAGCCCGATGCGTCCCCGCCGACGAACATCGCCGCCTCGCCGCGCGCGATCGCCTGCGAGGAACCGGAGAGCGGCGCTTCCACATAGCCGATCCCTTCGGACTCGAGTTTTTTCGCCAGCGCCTCGATGCGCAGCGGATCGCCGGTGGTGCAGTCGATGAAGAGGTCGGGGCGGGCTTCCCCGGCAAGCTGCTCTACATCGGGCGTATCGTAGACCGCGAGCACGATCCGCCGCGCCTTTGCCGCGACGGCGTGGGGAGAAGCCGCCCTTTCTCCGTGGAAGGCGGCGAGCGCAGTCGGGTCCACGTCGTAACCGATCAACCCGAACCCCGCGCCCTCGAGGCGCGTTGCAATCGCGCGCCCAACCAGACCCAGGCCGATGATGCCTAC
>JANMXB010000010.1:0-3027 GCA_031380765.1 Pseudomonadota bacterium
CTGGAAGCCGCTCTCCGGGCAACTTGCTGACATTTCTCTGGCACGTTCATCCTTTCCTGCCCCTCGCCTACTTTCGAAAATACGATTTTGGGGGATAAATGAATTCCTGGCGGGAACGTTTCACGTCAATGCTACATGGCAGGCGACTGATTGTGGTGTGGCAAACTGTTGGAGAACGTCGACTACTGACTGTGAATGAAGCTCGAATGCCTAGTTTTCCCGGGAGCCACTGATCATGATGAAACGCCGCCAATTCATTGCAGGCGCCTTGGGCGCCAGTGCGCTCGGGGTAGCAGGATGTCAAACCACGGGTAGTGGGGGCAAGCGCCTCCTTGTCGATGCGCAAGTCCACCTGTGGAAAGCTCCCAGCGTCGACTGGCCGTGGGTGCCGGGCATGAAGCCACAAATGCCCGAACCCTTCACCATCGAGAAGCTGCTGCCAATGATGGACGAAGCCGGCGTCGATCGCGTCGTGATAGTGCCGCCCTCGTGGCCGGGCGACCGCAACGACTACGCCCTCGAGGCTGCGCGGCGCTATCCCGCCCGCTTTGGCGTGATGGGGCGCATTCCGCTGCGCAATCCAAACTCTGCGGCACTGTTGCCGGCATGGCGAAGCCAACCCGGCATGCTCGGCGTGCGCGTCACGTTTTTGAACAAGGATGTCGAAATGCTTTCCGACGGCAGCGCGGAATGGTTCTGGCCTGCCGCGGAAAAAGCGGGTCTGCCAGTGATGTTCCTAGCCATCGGACAGGGGCCGTATTTTGCGCGCGTGGCCGAACGCCATCCGGGGCTGCAGCTCATCGTCGATCACATGGGCCTGTCGACGTCGGTGCAAGCGGTGCGCGAAGGCAAGTTCGACGGCCCGATTTCGCAGACCCTGAGCCTCGCCAAATACCCAAACGTGTCGGTCAAATTGTCTGCGTCACCGAACTATTCATTACAGCCGTATCCGTTTGGCGACATGACGTCGCACATCAAGCGCCTGTTCGAAGCGTACGGTCCGCGGCGCTGCTACTGGGGCACCGACATCACCAATGGATTCGACAAGGCCACCTACCGCCAGCGCATCGCGCACTTCACCGAGACGCTCGATTTCCTGACCGAGAGCGACAAAGACTGGATCATGGGGCGTAGCATCCTGGAACGTTTGCGCTGGGCATAGGGCGCCGATATTCTGGCGCCCCTGAAGCGCGACGTCAGCCGTCACATGACCGTAGTCGCTTGCGGGTTGCCGGCCAACACCGCCCTCGATCGCGCACTCGTCGACAGCGCATTCTTCACCGACTCGTATCGCGTTTCTCTGAGGCGCGATGCAAGCGTCGTCGACATCTTCTTTGCTGTCTTTGGCCACCACCCGACGTGGCTGAGACCGATCGTTACTGGAAAGCAATCGTCGGCAACGGCGGCCAGGAGAGCGAGTGCGGCTGGTGCAGGGACAAGTGGGGCCTGTCCTGGCAGATCACCCCCGTCGTCCTGATTAGCGCGGTCACCGATCCCGACCCCGCCGCCGCCAAGCGCGCGTTCGATGCGATGTTGAAGATGAAAAAGATCGACATTGCCACAATCGAGAAGGCGCGCCGCGGTTGAAGCTGCAATAAATCGCCTCAGGCAAATTGCGCGATTCCGTTGCCGACGGACCAATTCTCCTTCGCGGCGCCGGCAACGACCACGAACACATCCTCCGGCCGTATACCCGGGCTTTCGCCGAGCAGTTCCGCGATCCGCCGGAACAGCGCTTTCTTCTGCTCCACGGTGCGGGTGTCGAACACGGTGATGTGGATATAGACTACATCGGCGCTCCGGGCGACGTCATAGCCCGAGCCGTACCGGAAGTTCGCCGCTTCATGCTCGCTGATGGTCATGAACTGGTCGTCGTCAGGCACGTTGAGCGTTTCGCGCATCGCGCGATAGAGGCCGTCGAAGATCGCCTGCCGGTAGGTTTCCGGCTTTCCGGCGCGCATTGAGATGTGAAGTAGCGGCATGGGGGGCTCCTTTCCATTCAATCGCTGCATTACGCCTTCCGCGTCCCCTCCACCACCTGCTCGATCTTGCCGATGAGGTTCGGCTCGATCTGCACTTTCCAGCGCGCGTAAGTGCGCCGCGTGTTGATCTGCCACTCCTTCATCTCGGCCGGCGTGGGGACATGCACGTTGACGCCAAGAGCGCGCACTTTCTCGACGTCCTCCGCAAACAGCTTCCTCACCAGCGCGATCTGCTGCTTCGCGGCTTCCTGCGCGGACTCGCGCACGATCTTCTGGTCCTGCGTGTTCCAGCTCTGCCACACGGGGTTGGCTATCGCGAAGAGCAGGATGTCGTTGGAGTAGTTCCACTTGGTGACGTATTTCTGCCCCAGGTTCTGGATCTTGGCGGCGAGGAACACTTCGAGCGGGTTCTCCTGCGCGTCGACCGCGCCGGAGGCCAGGGCCGGCTGCGCATCGGCCCAGCTCATGAAGGTGGGGTTGGCGCCCATGCCGTTCATGATCTCGCCGTACATCGGGCTGCCGACCACGCGGATCTTGAGGCCCTTCATGTCCTCGGGCTTGAGGATGGGGCGCTTGGAATTGCTGATCTGGCGAAAGCCGGTCTCGCCGGCCGCCAGCGGCTCGGCCCCGGCCTTGCGCACAAGGTCGAAGTAGTCGTTCATCACCGCGGGCGAGTTGAGCACCGCATCGAGCGCCTTGTGGTCCGGCGTGATGAACGGCAGCGTGAACACGCCTAGCTGGCGCACGGTGCCCGACCAGTTGATCGGCGCGCCGCACAGCACGTCGATGATGCCCTGGCGCATGGCCGAGAACTCGCGCGTCTGGTCGCCCTGCACGAGAGACGCCCCCGGGTATTGCTTGATGTTGATGCGCCCGTTCGTCCTTTCCCTCACGATGTTGGCGAAGATCTCGCCGCCTTTGCCCCAGGCGAACGCCGGCGGCACGACGGTGGACATCTTGTACTCCGCCAACCTGGTGAGGGAGAGGACCAACGGGCGCATCAACATCAAGCAGTACCCGGGGGCGTCGCTGGTGCAGGGCGATC
>JANMXB010000409.1:0-6146 GCA_031380765.1 Pseudomonadota bacterium
CGTGGCCACGCGCATCCAGCCCTGGGTGAAGAGATCCTTCCAGACCGCATAGCTCATCGGCTGACTGGAGAGCAGCACGACGGCGAGGATGACCGAATACACCGCCATGATGCCGGCGGTGACGCGCTGTGCGAGCCAGTCGCGCAGGCCGTAATGGGCGCCGACGATTACGCGGTTCACCATAGCTTCATGCCGAAATAGGCCGTCATCGCAAGGCTGACAGCGAGGACGATCCAGCTGGTCAGGCGCGCCGTTGCAAGGTCCACGCCCTTGTCCAGGTCGAGCAACAGGTAGCGGATGCCGGCGCAGAAGTGGTGGCAGTAAGCCCAGATCAGGCCGAGCAGGGCGAGCTTCACGATGGGAAAGCCGAGGTAATGCCTGGTGGAGTGGAAGCCTGCTTCGGAAGCGAGACTCCGGTCCAGCATGAACAGGAGCCAGACCCCGGCAAGGAACAACGCCGCGCCGCTGATCCGATGCAAAATGGAGATGAATCCCGGCAAAGGAAGCCGGATCTGGACCAGATTGAGGTAAATCGGCCTTTTCTTTTTTATGGCGACGTTGGACATGTCGGTGAATCGTGATGGGGGCCCGTCCCCGCTCCCCGGACTCGCGCGGGCCCAATCGGACCAACAATTATAGCGCCGGAGTGCTCGGGCGGGCGCGGCAGGCCGGCGGCCATCAACCGAGTTCGCTCCGGTAGAAGTAGCGATCCGTCTTGTACAGGCCGCGCCGCCATTCGACCGGCTTGTCCGAATAGGTATAGGAGACGCGCTCGACCGCAAGCAGCGGATGGCCGGTGTCCACGCGCAGCGATTGCGCACTCTGCCTGTCGGCCGCCGCGGCTTTGAGTTTCTCCTCTGCGCGCACCATTCGCGTGCCGAACTGGATTTCGAACAGGTTGTAGAGCGCGCCTTTGTGCTCCGAGAGCACGGCCGCGGTCAACCCTTTGAACAGCGTTCCAGGCAGCCAGACTTCCTCGAGCACCACGGGGTCGCCGCCGAACACCAGCAGGCGCTTGAGGACGACCATCGGGTCGCCCGCCTTGAGCTCCAGCATGCGCGCGACCTCCACACCGGCGCGCGCGCGGCGGAACTCGAGCAACTGCCTTTCCACCGTCTCCGGAACGCCTGAATCCGGCGCGAGGCGCAGAAACCTGAAACGGACCTGACGCTCGCCGTGGGTAGCGACGAAAGTGCCCTTGCCCTGCCGGCGGAACACAAGGTTCTCGGCGGCAAGCTCGTCGATCGCCTTGCGCACGGTGCCCTGGCTGACCTTGTAGCGGCTTGCCAGGTCCATTTCGCTCGGGATCGCCTCGCCCGGGCGCCACGCGCCGGAGCGCAGAGACTCCAGCAGAAGGGCCTTGATCTGACGGTATAAAGGGCTGAAAGTGGGGGACGCCATCGCGGCGATTTGAGCATAGTTCCCGGTGGTCGTCTATCAAGTGTCATTTATCTTATAAAAGACACAAGACTAGTTGACGTTCACCGGCCGCCACGCTTACCATCGGCCTCTCCCCAGTTCATTCCTCCGGAGTCTCTGCCATGTCCAAAGCCCCCGTTCGCGTCGCGGTCACCGGCGCAGCCGGCCAGATCGGCTACGCGCTCCTGTTTCGCATCGCGAGCGGCGAAATGCTCGGCCGCGACCAGCCCGTCATCCTGCAGCTGCTCGAAATTCCCGACGAGAAAGCGCAGAAGGCGCTCAAGGGCGTGATGATGGAGCTCGACGACTGCGCTTTCCCTCTGCTGCAGGCGATGGTGGCTGCTTCCGACCCGCTGGTGGCGTTCAAGGATGCCGGCGTGGCCCTCCTTGTCGGCGCCCGTCCCCGCGGTCCCGGCATGGAAAGGAAAGACCTGCTCGAAGCCAACGGCAAGATTTTCGCGCCACAGGGCCAGGCCCTGGACAAGGTGGCCGACCGGAACGTCAAAGTGCTGGTCGTCGGCAATCCGGCCAACACGAATGCGCTGATCGCGATGAAAAATGCGCCCAGCCTCAAACCGCAGCAGTTCACCGCAATGATGCGCCTGGACCACAACCGCTCGCTGACCCAGGTTGCGCAGAAGGTGGGTAAACCCGTGTCGTCGGTAAAGAAGATGACGATCTGGGGCAATCATTCCGCGACCCAGTATCCGGACGTTTTCCAGGCCGAAGTCGACGGCAGGAAGGCCTGGCCCCTGATCAACGACCAGGCCTGGCTTGAATCGACTTTCATCCCGACCGTGCAAAAGCGCGGTGCGGCGATTATCGAAGCGCGCGGGCTCTCGTCGGCCGCGAGCGCGGCCAACGCGGCCATCGATCATGTGCGCGACTGGGTCCTCGGCACGCCGGCGGGCGACTGGGTCAGCATGGGCATCCCCTCCGAGGGCAGTTATGGCATTCCCGAAGGTGTCCTCTACGGCTTTCCGGTGACCTGCAAGAATGGCGCGTTCGAGATCGTGAAGGGTCTCGACGTGAGCGAGTTCAGCAGGAAGCGCATGGATGCAACGCTCAAAGAGCTGCACGAAGAGCGCGATGGCGTGAAGAGCCTGCTGGGCTGAACGGAGAACAAGGATGAGCGAAGCACCCGCAGCTGCAGTTCCCAAATCGAAAAAATCGGTCGCGCTCTCCGGCGTCACCGCCGGCAACACGGCGCTGTGCACCGTCGGCCGCACAGGCAACGACCTGCACTACCGGGGGTATGACATCCTCGACTTCGCCGACGCGGCCGAGTTCGAGGAAGTGGCCAACCTGCTCGTGCACGGCAAGCTGCCCAACGTTGCGGAGCTTGCCGGCTACAAGGCCAAGCTCAAGGCCCTGCGCGGCCTGCCCGCAAACCTCAAGGCCGCGCTCGAATTGATCCCGCCCTCGGCGCACGCAATGGACGTAATGCGCACGGGCGTGTCGATTCTCGGCACGCTGATGCCGGAAAAGGACGATCACAACCTTCCTGGCGCGAAGGACATCGCCGACCGCCTGATGGCCTCGCTCGGTTCGATGCTGCTCTACTGGTACCACTACAGCCACAACGGCAAGCGCATCGAGACCGAGACCGGCGACGATTCGATCGGCGGGCATTTCCTGCGCCTCCTGCACGGCACCGAGCCCACGGACGAATGGGTGCGCGCGATGCACACCTCGCTCATCCTTTACGCCGAGCATGAGTTCAATGCGTCCACCTTTACCTGCCGGGTCGTGGCAGGCACGGGCTCGGACATGTACAGCGCGATCTGCGGGGGAATAGGCGCGCTGCGCGGCCCCAAGCACGGCGGCGCAAACGAGGTCGCCTTCGAGGTGCAGTCGCGCTACGCCAGCCCCGAAGACGCGGAGGCCGACGCGGTCCGCCGCATCCAGGCCAAGGAGATCGTCATCGGCTTCGGCCACCCGGTCTACACGACCGGGGACCCGCGCAACAAGGTGATCAAGGAAGTCGCCGAGCGCCTTTCGAAGACGAAGAAAAGCATGCAGCTCTTCGAAATCGCGGACCGGCTCGAAACCGTGATGTGGCGCGAGAAAAAGATGTTCGCGAACCTCGACTGGTTCAGCGCCGTGAGCTACCACATGATGGGCGTGCCCACGGCAATGTTCACGCCGATCTTCGTGATCGCGCGCACCAGCGGGTGGGCCGCGCACGTCATCGAGCAGCGCATCGACGGCAAGATCATCCGCCCGGCCGCCAACTACACCGGCCCGGAAAACATGCGGTGGCTGCCGCTGAAAAGCCGCAAGTGAGGAGGACGGCCGTGCCCCAATCCAGGCTGGTGAGGCTCATACGCAGGGTCCTCAACATCACCGAGTACGAATCCGAGACCACGCAATTCATGCGCCAGTTCATGGCCCGGCATCCCGAAGAAGTCGCCTCGCAGAAGCAAGGCCGCCGCATCTGGTGGGACAAGGACGCGAAGGAGCGCACCGCGCCGCCCGAGGCGAAAACCGCGCCGAAGTCCGGCGGCGCCGAATACACCTTCAAGGCGTGAAAATTTGTCGACGGCGATTGCCAGGCATTTTGCCGGTCACCGCATCCAGTGGTCGAGGGCGATCCTCGCCGCGGCGCTTGTCTACGTGCTGTTCGGCGAGCCGCCGGAGATTCTCGCTGGCTGGCCCGGAGAAGTGCTGCGCCTGTGCGGCTACATCCTGATGGTCGCGGGCTGCCTGTGGCGCGTGTGGTGCCTGATGTTCATTGGCGGGACCAAGGACGGCGTTCTCACCACTGCCGGGCCTTATTCGGTAGTGCGCAATCCGTTGTATGCCGGGAGCTTCCTCGGGGTGGTCGGCTTCGGCCTCGCGGCGCGTTTGCCCCTTTTGCCGGTCGCACTGCTCGTGCTGTTCGCGGTGCTCTATCCGGCTGTGGTGGCCAGCGAGGAAAAACGTCTCGAGGAACTCTTCGGCGACGACTTCCGGCGCTACCGCGACGCCACGCCGCGCTGGGTTCCCCGCTGGTCGCTCTACGCCGAGCCGGAAAGCATCCCGGTTTCACCGAAGAAGGTGCGCCAGGGAATTCTCGATGCCATGTGGTATCTGTGGGCCTTTGCGTTCGTGCAGGTACTGGACCTCTTCCACCGTTACGGCATCCTGCCCGTCCTGTTCTGAATCCGTTTCCTGAATCGAGTCCCCAGGCCATGTCAGCTCCCATCTCCAACGTCCGCTCCAAGCCCGAAGCCGTCCTCGTCAAGATCGCCGACTACGCCACCAAATTCACGATCAAGTCGGCCGACGCGTACGAGACGGCGCGCTACTGCCTGATCGACACCCTGGGGTGCGGTTTCGAAGCCCTTGAATATCCCGCTTGCACCAAACTGATGGGACCGATCGTCCCCGGCACCGTGGTGCCGAACGGCGCCAAGGTTCCCGGGACCCAGTTCCAGCTCGACCCGGTGCAGGCCGCGTTCAACATCGGCGCGATGATCCGCTGGCTCGATTTCAACGACACGTGGCTGGCCGCCGAGTGGGGCCATCCCTCGGACAACCTCGGCGGCATCCTCGCCACCGCGGACTGGCTCTCGCGAGGTGCGCTTGCCAACGGAAAATCGCCCCTGCTCATAAAGGACGTGCTCACCGGCATGATCAAGGCGCACGAGATCCAGGGCGTGCTCGCGCTCGAGAACAGCTTCAACCGCGTGGGGCTCGATCACGTGGTGCTCGTCAAGGTGGCGTCCACCGCCGTGGTCGCGAACATGATCGGCTGCACGTACGGCGAAGTGGTGAATGCCGTGTCGCAGGCCTGGGTCGACGGCCAAAGCCTGCGCACCTACCGCCACACGCCGAATACAGGCTCGCGCAAATCCTGGGCGGCCGGCGACGCCACCAGCCGCGCGGTGCGCCTCGCATTGATCTCCAGGACTGGCGAGATGGGCTATCCCTCGGTGCTGTCGGCGAAGACCTGGGGCTTCTACGACGTACTCTTCAAGGGGCGGCCGTTCAGGTTCCAGCGCCCATTCGGCTCCTACGTAATGGAGAACGTGCTTTTCAAGATCTCCTTTCCGGCCGAATTCCATTCGCAGACCGCGGTGGAATGCGCAATGCAGATCCACGCGCAGTTGAAGAAGCTGAAGAAGACGCCCGGGGACATCAAGCGCATCACCATCCGCACCCACGAAGCCTGCATCCGGATCATCGACAAGAAGGGCCCGCTCGACAATCCAGCCGACCGCGACCATTGCATCCAGTACATGGTGGCGGTGCCGATTCTGTTCGGCCGCCTGACGGCGGGCGACTACGAGGATGCGATCGCGAGCGACCCGCGCATCGACGCCCTGCGCGACAAGATCGACTGTGTCGAGGACAAAAACTTCACCAAGGACTACCACGACCCCGAAAAGCGCTCGATCGCCAACGCGCTGACGGTCGAATTCGCCGACGGCACGAAAATGAAGGAGATCGTCTGCGAATACCCGATCGGCCACAAGCGCCGCCGCAAGGAAGGGATGCCGGTGCTGGTCGAGAAATTCAGGACCAACCTCGCGCGCCGCTTTCCCGCGCGCCAGCAGAAGCTCATACTCGACCTGTGCATGGATGCGAAGCGCCTTCAGGCCACGCCGGTCAACGAATTCGTCGATTTGTTTGTGATCTAGTCGCTTCAGCGAGGGGGGAGCATGAGCGAACTGCAACGCCGGCTGGCCGAACTCTCCGATGAGATCCGCCGCTACCCGACCCCGATCGCGCGCTGCGACGAG
>JANMXB010000410.1:0-2070 GCA_031380765.1 Pseudomonadota bacterium
CCGCGGGCCGCGAAGGCGACCAGGATCACGATGCAGATGACCAGGCCCGAGAAGGCGGCCTGGAGCGCATTGGCCCAGGTCGCAGGTTCCGGGGATCTGAAGTGTCCCTCCAGGTCGGTCCACATGACGGCGGTCGCCTAGGTCGCCAGGATGGTGGCCATCACCACCGCCGACAGCCCTATCAAAGCGACCAGCGCCGCGTCGGCGTCGACACCCGCCGCCTCGGGCAGCAGCCGGTCGATGCGCTTCCAGGTCGGGTCCTGAACCAGTTCTGTTATGAGTTCGGATTCGCGCAGCATTTGTTGCCTCCGTCTGTCGTTGTCGGGGATTTCCGCCCTGAAGCCGGTCGCCCGATGGACTGCAGCGTAGGCCGCATCCCGACACCGCGCGCCGTCATGCGGCACAGTCCTTTTGCGTCGCATGCACAGTCCGCGGGCCGGGAGGACGCCATTCCGATTGGCAGAGAGGGCGGCGCGTGACAGACTTCCTCCTTTCGCACCCCCTCCACAGGAACCATGCCGCAAGGATCCAGCCCGTTCGCCAGCCTGGATGAAGCCGGGCTGCGGGCGCTGTCCCCGCGCGGCGTAATCCGGTCGTTCCCGAAGGGGGCGGTGCTGGTCAACGAAGGCGACGGGACCGACGCGCTGTACGTGCTCCTTTGCGGGCGGGTCAAGGCTTTCCTCGCCCATGAGGACGGCAAGGAAGTCGTGCTGAACACGATCGGCGTAGGCGACTATTTCGGCGAGCTGGTGCTCGATGGCGGGCCGCGCTCGGCCTCGATCATGGCCCTCGAGCCGTGCCGCGTTTATCTCATCCCGCGCCAGGACGTGGAAGACCTGATCCAGAGCAATCCCGTCTTCGCGCGCGACCTCATGAACCGCCTGATCGGGAAAGTGCGCAGCCTCACCAGCCGCGTCCGGGACCTGGCGCTCGACGATGTCTACGGGCGCTTCGTCAAATTCATCGATACCAACGCCGTCGAGCGCGATGGCATGCGCGTGGTGCCCGAGCGCCTCACCCAGCACGACATCGCCGCGCGCATCGGCGGCTCGCGCGAGATGGTCAGCCGCATCGTCAAGGACCTCGCCGCCGGCGGCTACATCTCGATTGACGCCAAGCACGTCACCGTGCACAAGAAACTCCCCGCCAAGTGGTAAGCGTGATCTAGCGGATTTTGCGCAAGTCGGGGACCGTCCAGAACGTGGTCACGGCGAAAGCCATCGTGCACAGCGCGAAGAGAAAGCCGGTGCGGTAGCCGCCGGTGAGGTCGTGCAGCGCGCCGCCGATAAGCGAGCCCGATGCAGAGCCCAGCGCGTTCATCGTGAAAATCATGCCGTAGATGGTCGCCACCTTCGGCCCGGCGAAGTGCCGCGTGGTGATCGAAGAGACGATCGGCCCGCGCATTCCCTGGCACAGGCCGAAAATCATCACGTACGCGCACAGCATCACGAGCCACGGACGGAACGACAGCGCGAGGAGCAGCGCCACGCCCAGCGCCGAGCCGATGAAACTCACGCTCACCGTGCGGCGAATGCCGAAGCGCTCGGCGAGCGGGCCGCTTGCCGCGACGCTCACCACCGAAAGCATGCCGGTCACGCCGAATGCGGTGGCCGCGACCAGCGGCGAAAAGCCGGCGTCGATGAAGAAAACCACCGACTGCACGACGACCGTGAACATTCCGATCGAAGTGAAGAAAAACACTCGCGCGAGCGCCCAGAACAGCGGCGTCTTGATTGCGGCGCCGAGCGTCCAGCCCCCCGCCCCGCCTTCTTTCGTGCGGTGGGGCAGCCGATAGTCGGGATGTCCCGCGGCAAAGCGCTTCCAGGGAATGGCCCATGCGACGACGGGCACGAGCAGGAGCAGGCCCAGTCCGAATACGCGGTAGGTCGTGCGCCAGTCATACGTCACGAGCATGGCCTGCGCAAACGGCACGAACGTGAGCGAGCCCATGCCGGTGGCCGCGAACGCAATCCCCATCGCGGTCGACAGGCGGGCACGGAACCAGCGCGTCATCAGGCCCGAGGCGGGCACCATCCCCGCGAGGCCGCTGCCCGCGCCGACCAGCACGCC
>JANMXB010000046.1:0-2842 GCA_031380765.1 Pseudomonadota bacterium
CGGCCCACGCCAAGCTGCAGTCCTTCCCGCGCAACAAGATCGTGGTGCACGAGGGCGACCGCACCGATTCGGTGTACATTATCCATTCGGGCCGCGTCAAGGTTTTCCTCTACGGCAAAAACGGCAAGGAGATCGACCTCAACGTGCTCGGCCACGGCGAGTATTTCGGCGAGATGGTGCTCGATCACGGCCCGCGCTCGGCCTCGGTGATGACCCTGGAGCCGTCGCAGTTCTTCATCATTCCGCAGCCGGTGTTCAGGGAATTCGTCATCAAGCATCCCGAATTCGCGATGCGCCTGATCAAGACCCTGATCTTCCGCACGCGCGGCCTGCTGAACAACGTGCGCAGCCTCGCCTCACTGGATGTCTACGGGCGCGTGGCGCGCCTGCTGCTCGACCTGGCCGTGGAGAACGAAGGCAAGCTCGTCATCCAGGGCAAGCTGACCAAGCAGGAGATCGCCAACCGCGTGGGCGCTTCGCGCGAGATGATCAGCCGCGTGTTCAAGGACCTGTCCACCGGCGGCTATATCGAGATGGAGAAAGACCTGATCACTATCGCGAAAACCCTGCCCGGGCACTGGTAAGTCGCGAAGGCGTCGTTACGCAGGAACCGCGCCGGAGCGCTCGTCGAGCATGCGTTGCGAAGGCCGGATGTTCATCGTCATCTGGAATAGCCCCGCCAGGATGCCGATGACCACAGCACCCTGCCACGCGCGATCGTAGCTGCCGAGGGAGCTGTAGATCAGGCCGCCGCCCCAGGCGCCGATGAAAGAACCCACTTGGTGGCTGAAAAATGCGATGCCCGAAAGGGTCGCCATGTACCTGAGCCCGAACAGGTGCACCACCAGCCCGCTCAGCAGCGGCACCACGCCGAGCCACAACGTGCCCATCGCAGCGGCGAACACCAGCGTCGACGCGGGCGTGGGCGGCAACATGAAGTATGCGGTGATGAAAAGCGAGCGCAGCACGTAGATGCCGCCAAGCAGCACGCGCTTGGAATATCTGCCGCCCAGCCAGCCGAACAGGTAGGAGCCGATGACGTTGAACAATCCGATCAGCGCAAGCGCATTGGCCCCGACCGACGGGTCCATGCCGCAGATCGCAAGATAGGTGGGCAGGTGCGTCGTGATGAACACCAGCTGCAGGCCGCAAACGAAGAATGCGATCGCAAGCACCATGTAGCCCGGATGGCCGATGGCTTCCTTCACCGCCTGGCCGACCGACTGCGGCACGCCCGCGGTTGTCTCCACCTCGATCTTGTCGGTGCGTCCGGCGAGAAGCGCAGCCGGCAGCATGACCACCACCAGCCCGAGGAACCCGACCATCGCGGTCTGCCACCCGCTCGTGGTGATCAGCGTCTGCGCAAGCGGAGAGGCGAAAGTGAGCCCCAGGGACCCGATGGCCGAAACCGATCCCATGGCCACCATGTGCTTGGCCGCGGAGGCGGTGCGCGCGGTCACGTTCATGGCGATGTTGGAGGCCGTGCTCGAAAGCGCGATGCCGATGCAGAATCCCGCGCCCAGCGTGAACACCAGCGCGGAGTGCGAGAAGATGCTCAGCACAATCCCGGCGCCATATATCGCAACGCCGAACAACGCCACCGGACGCACGCCGTGGCGGTCGGCGAGGATGCCGACGAAAGGCTGCGTGATGCCCCACACGATGTTCTGGATTGCGATCGCGAGCGAGAAGTCGGCCGCGGTGAGGCCGATGTCGCGGATCATGTGCGGCTGGAACAGGCCCCAGCTCTGGCGCATGCCCATCGCGAGACTCAGCATGACGGCGGCGCCGCCGAGGATCGCCCAGGTCTGCGCGCGGGTAAGGTCGGATTGCTTCATGGCAGCCCGATTATAGTGGCGGTGCCGGGCGAGCCGGCGTCAGGTTCGCTCCGGGGATCCGGAGGCGAGCCGCTCCAGCACATGCCGCGTCATCCCAAGGGCGAGTTCGTGCTCGCCCATGAATACGGTCCCCGCGTTCTCCCGCCGCAGGAGCGTCGCCTCTTCCTCGCTATGCGTGCGGACCACCGATTCGATGCCGGGATTGAGCGCGCGGGCCGTTTCGATCATGCGGCGCACGTGGAAAGTATCGGGGGTCGCAATCACCAGCATCGACGCGCGCGCGATGTGGGCCTGGATCAGCACGGCCGGCTCGCCGGCATTGCCGGACACCGCCGCCACGCCCTCGGAGCGCAATTTCTCGACGATCTCGCGATTTTCTTCCGCCACCACGAAGCGGATCCCGCGCGCCGCCAGCGCCTCGCCGATGCGCCGGCCGACGCGGCCGTACCCGACGAGCACCACTTGGCCGGTGAGATATTTGTGGTCGACGGACATCGGCAACTCGGCGAGCGGATCGTCGCTTCGCTCGAGCGCGCGCGCCACCGGCGAGCGGGCGCGGATCCACCTTAGCAGCGGCTCGATGGCGCCGAACAGCAGCGGGTTGAGCGTGATCGAGATCAGCGCGCCCGCGAGGATCAGGCTGCGCCCTTCCGGCGGGAGCAGCCCGTGCGAGACGCCCAGCCCGGCGAGAATGAACGAAAATTCGCCGATCTGCGCCAGGCTCGCGGCGACCGTCAGCGCGGTATTGAGCGGGTAGCGGAACACGAGCACCACCGCGAACGCGGCCAGAGAGTTGCCGAAGACGATGATCGCCACCACGCCCGCCACGCGCATCGGTTCCTGCGCCAGGATCGCCGGATCGAACAGCATGCCCACCGAGACGAAGAACAGGACCGAGAACGCGTCCCTCAGCGGAAGCGATTCCTCGGCCGCGCGCTGCGAGAGGTGCGATTCGCTGAGCATGAGGCCGGCGAAGAACGCCCCGAGGGCGAACGACACCCCGA
>JANMXB010000056.1:0-10887 GCA_031380765.1 Pseudomonadota bacterium
ACGGCGCTGTGGATGAGCCGCCTGAACTGCGGAGTGCCGATTTATGCGCTGACCGCGCAGACCGCCACCCGTTATCGCGTGTCCCTGTTCCGGGATACCTATCCGCTGGTGGTGAAGTACGTGGGCCACGACCGCGAGGAATTGCTGCGCGAAGCGGAGAACGTGCTGATCGCCAACGGCGTGGTGCAGGACGGCGACCTCATCGTGCTCACCATCGGCGAGCCGATCGGCAAGGCCGGCGGCACCAACACGATGAAAATCGTGAAAGTCGGCGAGAATAGGTAGAAAGAAGGGGGCTCACGGTCGCCCCTCTCAGAACCCCGGCCAGCCTAGCGGAATTCAGGTTCCCGAGCGTCCCTCATACAGGTCGCGGCCCGCGACAAGGGCGCGGATCTTGCCGTCGGCCATGTTGCGCTTGAGCATCCAGAAGCCGCAGTCCGGATGGATGTATTTCACGCGGCCGCGGCCGATGACCTTCTCGGCGCGCTCGATGGACCGCGCAATCTGGTCGGCCGATTCCACCACCGTGCTCTTGATGTCGACCACCCCCAGGCCCATGCCGATGCCCTTGCGCAAGTCCTTGAACACGGCGAGTTCCTCGGCCGGCCGGTGCGCGTTCTCCATGACAATATGGTCGACGTGCAGCGCATTGAGGTACTTCATCAGCTTGCCCCAGTTGCCGCGCTGGATGCTCTGCCCGCCGTAGTTCCCGAAGCACAAGTGCACCGCAGCCTTGGCCGTCTTTGGCACCGCGTCGAGCACGCGGTTGATCGCCTCCGCGGCCCATTCCCATTCGCCGGGGTGGCCGGGCAGGTTGGCTTCATCGAGCTGGATCACGTCGGCATTCAGGTGCCTCACCTGAGTGGCAAGCGCATCGGCGATGCCCATCGCCAGCTTCGCCGGACTCCTGTAGTGCTTGTCCAATAGCGTCTTGGCCAGCATGTGCGGGCCGGTGATTGTGAACTTAAGAGGTTTCGACGCCAGGCTTTTCGCGCGCGCGCACGCAAGGGGCAGATCGAGCGTCCCGCCGCCGATCTTGCCCTCCACGAGGCCCGGCGGCCGCGTGCGAAAACGCATGCCGGAATCCTTGCGATACTGGAACAGCTCATCGAAGCTGATCTCGGTGCGCACGCCCTTCATGGGACGCACGAAATACTCGATCATTCCGTTGGTCTCCGGGTGGTTCACGTCGAAGCGGTAGAGCTCGCCGTCGCAGACCACATCGATCCCGGCCTGTTCCTGGGTATCGATCACCACCCGCGTGGCGTCGATCAGCGCCTGCTCGGAAGGCAGCGCGACGAGCCATTCCGGAATCGGGTAGGAACCGACGACGGTGGTCTGGATCCGGGGCGGTTTGCGCACTGACTCTCCCTGGCGGCTCTAATTATTGAGTGCGCCGATTATAATCAGCTCGCACGCTCGCTCACCCAACAATTCACCAACGGGTTAATTCGCCGATGGCCGCCCTTCCGCAAGGTTTCGCCGACGTAGAAGCGCTCGAGGAATTCATGACCGCGCCCACGCCCGCGCTGGTGCGCGACCTCGCGGGAGTCGCCGGCGACATCATGGTGCTTGGCGTGGGCGGGAAAATGGGTCCCACTCTCGCGCGCATGGCAAAGCGTGCCGCGCCCGGCAAGCGGGTGATTGGCGTTGCGCGGTTTTCCGAAAAGGGCTTGCGCGAGCGCCTCGAATCGCAGGGCGTCGAATGCATCGCATGCGACCTGCTCGAGCGGGATTCGATCGAGCGCCTGCCCGCCATCGAAAACATCGTGTTCATGGCCGGGCACAAGTTCGGCGCCGCGGGCAACCCCGATTTCACCTGGGCGATGAACGTCGGCGTGCCCTTCATGGTTGCCGAAGCCTTCAGGGCATCGCGGTTCGCGGTGTTCTCGACCGCGTGCGTGTATCCGTTCGCGAGCGTGGACGGCCATGGCGCCACGGAAGCCACGCCCCGTCTTCCGCCTCCCGGCGATTACGCAAGCTCCTGCGTCGGGCGCGAGATGATGTTCGAGTACGCATCGCGCAAATACGGCAGCCGCGCCGCGATCGTGCGCCTCGAATACGCCATCGACATGCGCTACGGCGTGCTGCACGACGTTGCTTCAAAGGTGTTTGCGGCCCGCCCCGTCGATGTGACCATGGGGCACGTGAACGTGATCTGGCAGGGCGAGGCGAACGAGCAGGCGTTACGGCTGCTTGCCCACGCCACGTCGCCCGCGTCGCCGTATAACGTGTCCGGCCCCGAGGTGGTGAGCGTGCGCTGGCTCGCGGTCGAGTTCGGCAAGCGATTCGGAAAAACGGCGGAGATCACCGGTAACGAAGCGCCGACGGCCTGGCTGGTCAATACGGCCCTCACGCAAAAAGTGCTGGGCGCGCCGCGCGTCCCGCTTGCGAAGATGATCGACTGGGTGGCCGACTGGGTAATGCGCGCAATGCCGAGCCTCGGCAAGGAAACCCACTTCTCGACCCGCGATGGGAAGTACTAAGCCGGCCGACGCCGCCAATCCGGCGGGGCTCGCCGCAATCCGGCTCGGGCCCGGGCACATTCCAGGCTGCGTCCGGCTTTGCGTCGAGGCGCGCTGGAACCAGACCGCCGCCGACTGGGGTGTCATGCTGAGCCTCGGGGAAGGCTTCGGCCTGGTCGACCCGGCGGGCGCGATCGTCGCCACTTCGCTGGCGCTGCCGTTTCCCAGCGGCGGCTTCGGATGGATCAGCATGGTCTTGGTCACCGAATCGCATCGCCGCCGCGGCCTGGCCACGCGCCTCATGGAGAGCGCGATGCGATCCCTCGAGTCGCGCAAGCTCACCGCGATTCTCGATGCGACTCCGGCCGGGCGCGAAGTCTATCGGCTGCTCGGGTTCCACGACACGTGGGGCATCGAGCGCATGCAGTGCCTGACCGCGCCCGGGATTGCGGCTACGCCGCCGGCCGCGGTGAGGCCGATGACCGACGCCGACTGGGGCGCGGTGAGCGCGCTCGACACCGCGGCTTTTCGCGCCGATCGCTCGGCACTGATTGGCGCGTTGAGGGCACGTCTTCCCCGGGCGGCGCTGGTTTCCGAGAAGAATGGCGCCATCAACGGCTTCCTGCTTGGACGCGACGGGCGCCTGGCCAACGACCTCGGGCCGTGCGTGGCCGACAGCGAAGACACGGCGATCACGTTGCTTGCCGCCGCGCTGAAAAAAGTATCGGCCCCCGTATTCCTGGACATGCCCGCGCCGCACGCTGCGCTTGGGGCGTGGCTGCGCTCCATCGGATTCACGCTGCAACGCCCCTATACCCGCATGCTGCTCAATCGCAACCAGCCGTTCAACGACGTCACCCGGCTTTTCGCGATCGCCGGGCCGGAACTGGGCTAGCGAAGGCAGAGCCCTCCATGCCGTTCTCCTTCAGCGGTCTTTTCAAGGGGGATCGGCAGTCTGCGCAGCAACTCGTCGACCGCGGCATCGCTGCCGAGGAAGGCGGACGGCCCGCGGAAGCTGTCCAATGCTATCGGCGCGCGATCGCAGCGAACCCGGAATTTGCGCCTGCCCACTTCAATCTCGGTCTGCTGCACCTTGCCGGTGCCCGGTATCAGGAGGCCGAGGCCGCGTTTCGCGCGACCCTGCGGCTCAGGGAAGGCTTTCCCGAGGCCTGGGTCGCGCTCGCCGATGCGCTCGAGGAGCAGGGCCGCGATGCCGAGGCGCTTGAGGCGCTGAATCGCGCCATCGCGCAACGCACGGACTACGAAGGCGCGCTCATGAATGCGAGCGTCCTCTTGCAGAAGATGGGACGCCTCGATGAAGCCGAGCCCAGCTATCGGCGGGTCATCGCCGTCGCGCCGGACTCCGCCGCCGCCCATAACAATCTCGGCAATGTGTTGCACACGCTCGGCCGCAGCGCCGAGGCCGAAGCGTGTTTCCGGCGCTCGCTCGAACTGGCGCCCGACTCCGCGATCGCGCATTCCAATCTCGGCAATGCCTTGCGCGATCTTGGCCGCTACGCCGAAGCCGAAGCCAGCTGCCGGCAGGCGCTCAGCCGCGACCCGCGGCTACCCGAAGCCCACAACCATCTGGGCAATGTTCTTCAGGCTCTCGGCCGTGCCTCGGAATCGGCGGCGAGCCTGCGCCAGGCGACAACGCTCAAGCCCGCCTATCGCGACGCGCACAACAGCCTGGGGAACACCCTCAAGGACCTGGGCCGTCTCGAGGAGGCGGAGATGAGCTTCCGGCGCGCATTGGCCCTCGATCCCGACGATCGCGCCGCGCGCGACAACTTCCTGCTCGCGCTCAACTACACGGCCAGGTACTCGCGCGGCGAGGTGTTCGAGGAGCATCGGGATTGGGCCCGCCGGCACGCGGCGCCCAGCATATCCGTGCGCAAAATGCACGCGAATGTGTCCGATCCGCTGCGCCGCCTGCGTGTGGGCTACGTGTCGCCCGATTTCCGGCGTCATTCGGTGGCCTACTTCATCGAACCGGTGCTCGCGCGGCATGACCGGGCCGCCTTCGAGGTGTACTGCTATTCGAACGTCGGCCTGCCGGACCCGATGACCGCGCACCTGCTGCAGCTTGCCGATCATGCCCGCAACATCGCCGGCCGCAGCGACGAAATCGTGGCGCGGGCGATGCGCGACGATGGAATCGACATCCTGGTCGACCTTGCCGGGCATACCGCCGGTCACCGGCTGGGACTGTTCGCGCTGAAACCGGCGCCTGTGCAGGCAACGTATCTGGGCTATCCGAATACCACCGGAATGGGAGCGATCGACTGGCGGATTACCGACGTTCATGCCGATCCCCCTGGCGACGGGGACGCGTTCCATAGCGAGACCCTGGCGCGCCTGCCGGAGTCCTTTCTGTGCTTTCAGCCGCCGGCGGAAGCGCCGCAAGTCGCTCCGCCGCCGTCCATCGCGAACGGATTCATCACCTTCGGCTCGTTCAACGTGCTGGCGAAAATGACGCCCGAGGTGATTCGCACCTGGTCGCGGCTGCTCGAACGATTGCCGCGCAGCCGGCTGCTCCTGAAAGCGCTTGGACTGGGCGATGCCGCTTCGCGCGGCCACGTGCTTGCGCAGTTCGGCAAGCACGGCATTGCCGCCGAGCGCATCACCGCGCTGCCCATGGAGGGGGCGCTGCGGGCCCACCTCGCGCGGTATCACGAAATGGATATCGCGCTGGATCCGTTTCCGTTCAACGGGACCACGACCACGCTTGAAGCGCTGTGGATGGGCGTGCCGGTGATCGCGCTCGCAGGCGACCGCCATTCGGGGCGCGTGGGCGCGAGCATCCTCGCGAACGCCGGGCTGGACGAATTGGTCGCCCGCGATGAGCAGTCCTATGTCGGGATCGCCGCAAAACTTGCCGCCGATGGCGACCGGCTCGCGGCCCTGCGTTACACGATGCGCGAGCGAATCTCGGCCTCCCCCCTGCGCGACCAGGCGGGCTTCATGAGGGCGCTGGAAGAGGCCTATCGCGGCATGTGGAAACGCTGGTGCGACCGCTCATAGGATCCGGTTGAACCACGCCATCGACAGCAGGGCGGCAATCAGCGTCAGCGCCGCGCCCAGTGCCGCGAACAAGGCGGAAATCTCCATCGTCTGCTGCTTTTCGAGGACCAGCTTTGCGCTGAGCTGGCGGTAGATTTTTTTCAGGTCGTTGGCGTCGCCGGCGCGGAAATATTCGCCCCGCGTGGCCGTAGCGATCTTCTTGAGCATCTCTTCGTCGAGGCGCACCCGCATCGACCAGCCGTTGACGCTCAGCGTGGCGCCCTCGGGCGTGCCGACACCGACCGTGAACACGCGGATGCCGCGCTCGGCCGCGATCGTCGCCATCGCGAGCGCATCCGGCCCCATGTTGCTCTGGCCGTCGGACAGAAGCACGATGACCGCGGAACCGTGCGATCCCGGCGGCATCGGCTTGAACTCCGGACTGCCGGGCCTCGGATACACGCCGCCCGGAGGGAAAGGCGGCTTGCCTGAAATGATCTGCTCGGCGTTGATGCCTGCTTCGGGCAGCAAAGCGGCCAGTGCGATGATCAGACCGCTTCCCAATGCAGTGCCGGGCTGCAGCTGGAACCGGTCGAGCACCTGGAGGATGTCGGCGTGATTCTCGGTCGGCGATTGCGCCACCGCGGCCGAGGCCGCGATCGACACCACCCCGACGCGTACTTTGCGGGGTTGCCCGGCGAGGAAAGCCCGGGCGGCGTTGCGCGCCGCGCTGATCCGATCGGGCGCCATGTCCGTGGCGCGCATGCTGCCGGACACGTCCATTGCGAGGATGATGGTCTCGATGCGCCCGGGGAGCATGAGCGCCGCTTGCGGGCGCGCCATGGCGAAGATCAGCGCGGCCAGGCCGAGGAGCATCAGCACCGCAGGCCCATAGCGCCGCAACCGGGATGCGGCGCCGCGGGCCGGCTCGGCCGCAACGAGTCCGGCATAGCGCAGCGTGCCGCGCCGTCCGCGCGCGAGTTGCCACGCGTTGAATCCGGCAAGCAACGGCAATGCAGTGAGCAGCCAGAGCATTGCGGGCCATTGCAGCGTAAGCGAAACCGGGTCGGGCATGGCCGGTCAGCTTGTCGCGGCCCCGCGGGCGGCGGAGCCGGCCGGAGTGGCGCCCGCGGAAAGCTGGCTGCGTTGCTTGCGCATCCTCGCGAAGCGCAAAAGCGCCGCGTCAATCGGTTCCGCTGTCGAGAGATCGAGACAATCGACGCCGGCCTCGGCAAGCGCCTGGCGCAGCGACTGCTCGCGCCGGGTCGCCGCTTCGGCGAAACGACGCCGAAAGCCCCGGTCATTCGTGTCGACGAACAGCTGCTCGCCGGTCTCGGCATCCTGCATCACGACCATGCCCAGGTCCGGCAGCGCCTGCTCGAGGGGGTCGCACAGGCGCACGGCCACCACTTCGTGCCGCCTGGCGAGCAGGCCCAGGGTACGTTCCCACCCCGGCCTGCTGACGAAATCGGAAACCAGGAATACTACCGAGCGGCGCTTGATTGCGTGCTGGGCGCGGGCCATGAGCTCGCCGAGGTCCGTATCGTGCGTGCGGGCGCCCTTCGGCTGGTCCGCGCGCGTGCGCAGCATGCGATCGAGCATATGCAGCACGTGAAGGCGCCCGCCGCGTGCGGGGATCGCGGCTTCGGCCGGTATCCCGGTACCGCGGTAGAAGACCGCGCCGACGCGATTTCCCCGCCGCGTGAGCAATCGCGCGAGCACTGCGACCAACTCCGCCGACAGCATGCGCTTGGCCACCGTCTGGGAGCCGAAATCGAGCGACCCGCTCAGGTCGACCAGGAACCACGCGGCGACTTCGCGATCCTCCTGGAATTCGCGCACATGCGGAATCTGCAGCCGCGCGGTGACGTTCCAGTCGATATAGCGAACGTCGTCCTCCGCCTGGTATTCATGCAGGTCGGCGAAGTCCATTCCGAAGCCGCGGAACAGCGTCCGGTAGTCGCCTTGCAGGATGCCTTCGAGCCGCCGGATGACGGTCCACTCCAGGCGGCGCAGCAGGCGTTCAACCTCGTTTTCGCCGCGGGCCGGGGGCGCCGCGGGTTGTTCACTGCGCGTCATGCCTCTATGCCGGAACCTGGACGTGGCTTGCGAGGGGTTTCTCGGGCATCGGGACGGCTTTGAGCACCTGAAGCACAATTGCGTCCGCGGTCAATCCGTCGGACAGGGCTTCGTAGGTGAGCACGAGGCGATGGCGCAGCACGTCGGGCACGAGATCGGTGACGTCTTCGGGCAGCGCATAGCTGCGGCCGCGCAGGAACGCCATTGCGCGGGCGCCTTCGATGAGATGAATCGTTGCGCGCGGGCTCGCGCCGAACGTGATGTAGCGCGCAAGGTCCTTGAGGCCGAAGCGCGCCGGGAAGCGCGTCGCCGCGACGAGTTTTACCGCGTAGTGCACGAGTCCCGGATCGACGTAGCACTTGCGGCATTCGGACTGCAGCGCGCTCAGCTGCTCGGTGGTTGCCGCCGCGGTCACCGCGGCGGGCGGCCCGGTGACACGCTGCACGATGGCGAATTCCTCTTCCTCGCTCGGGTAGCCGACCAGCACTTTCATCATGAAGCGGTCGACCTGCGCCTCGGGCAGCGGATAGGTGCCCTCGGTTTCGATCGGGTTCTGCGTCGCCATGACGAGGAAAGGCTCGGGAACCCGGTGCGTCTCGCCCGCGATGGTGACCTGCCTTTCCTGCATCACCTCGAGCAACGCGCTCTGCACCTTGGCCGGCGCGCGGTTGATTTCATCGGCGAGCAGAAGATTGGTGAACACCGGGCCCAGCGAGGTGCCGAATTCACCCGATTTCTGGTTGTAGATGCGCGTGCCGATGAGGTCCGCAGGCAGCAGGTCGGGCGTGAACTGGATGCGCTTGAATTGTCCGCGCACCGCACGTGCCAGCGTCTTGACCGTGAGCGTCTTGGCCAGCCCCGGCACGCCCTCCACCAGCAGATGGCCCTGCGCGAGGATGGCCACCAGCACGCGCTCGAGGAAATGGTCCTGGCCCACGACCACGCGCTTGACCTCATAGAGCACCCGCTCCATAAGGCGAGCCGCTTCTGCCGATTCTCCCGGTCTCACCTTGTCGTCCATGAACTGGTTTTCTCCTAAAAGGGCGGGATGCCGACCGCCGTGCCTGCACTCTCGATCGTCGCGGCGAACCCGATGCCGATGAAGGTCTTGGCCTCCGTGGGATTGAGGATCGCCGTCACGATGCCGACGACCTCGCCGCTCATGTTGACCAGCGGCCCGCCGGAGTTGCCGGGATTGGCGGCCGCATCGAACTGGATGAGTCCCTTGATCACGCGTTCGCCCTGCGCCGAACGGAACTCCCGGTTCAGGCCCGAGACCACCCCTGCCGACACCGACGGGCCGATGCCGAACGGGAAGCCGACCGCCACGACTTCGTCACCCGGCTGCAGCCGCGCGGTCGATCCCAGGGTGGCCGCGGGCAGGTCGTCCGGAATCGATTTCGCGCGGATCACCGCAAGATCGTTGTCGACCTGGGCGCCGACGAACTCCGCCTCCGATTCTGACCCGTCGTAAAAGGTCACGGTCACCCGCTTTGCCCCTTGCACGACATGCAGGTTGGTGAGAATGGTGCCGTTGTCGATGATCACCACGCCCGTGCCCACCCCGCGCGGCACCTTCTCGCTTTCGGGATCTTTGGGATCCTCGTAATAGCCGCGTACCCGCACGACCGCCTCGCGGACCGATTCCGCCGCCTTTGCCGCGCGCGAAGGCAGGGTCTTGTTTTCCAGCGTGTGCAGCACCGCGGCGTCGATGTCCTCCTGCGCGATTTCGCGCGGTTTGTCCTGGAAATAAAGGACCGTATAGGCCACTGCGCCGGCCATAAGCGCACCGGCGGCAAACACAAGCGGGCGCTCGAACCGCGCACAGAAAGCGCGAACCCTCTGGCGCACGCCCGGCCGTGGCGCGGGGGCGGCCGGTTCGCGAGTCTTATCCGCCGGCCCCTTTGTGGCGGGTGCGCTCCTGCTGTAAAGGGCTGCGCGCTTCATTCGCCAAAGGATACATCCATGGCGGGCCGTTGCGCCGGTGATAAAGTTGCAGCGCGCGCTTTTTGAAGGATCCGCTTTTAAGGACGACCCATGCGTTTCCTGTGGCCCGACCTGCTCTGGCTCATGCTCCTCGTGCCTGTGCTGGTCACCGCCTACGTGTACGTCCTGCGCCGGCGAAAAAAGGAGGCGATTCGCTATTCGAACCTGGCGCTGGTGCGCGAAGCGATGGGGCCGGGGCAGAAATTGCGCCGCCACGTCCCGCCGGCCTTGTTCCTGCTCGCGCTCGCCGCCGCGCTCCTCGCGACAGCCCGGCCTTCAGCAGTGGTGACGCTGCCCTCGCAATTCCTCACTATCATCCTCGCCATGGACGTGTCGCGCAGCATGCTGGCGGCCGACGTCGCGCCGACCCGCATCACCGCGGCGCAAGCCGCGGCAAAGGCCTTCATCAACGACCTGCCGAATAATGTGCGCCTTGGCATCGTCACGTTCGCCGGCACCGCGTCGATCGTCCAGACCCCGACCGAGAACAAGGAGGAAATGCTTGCGGCGATCAATCGCTTCCAGCTGCAGCGCGCCACGGCCACGGGGAGCGGCCTGCTCCTGTCGCTTGCGGCGCTGTTCCCAAACGAAGGCTTCGACCTGCAGTCGGCGATCTACGGCAGCGGCTTTTCGGGCGGTGGCGCGCCAATCGACCGGGCGGCCAAAAAGGGCGCGAAGAAAGAGCACAAGCCCGTGCCGCCGGGTTCTTACACCGCAGGCGCAGTGATCCTGATCAGCGACGGACGGCGCACGACAGGACCCGATCCGGTCGAAATCGCGAAAATTGCCGCCGACTATGGCGTGCGGGTGTTCACGGTCGGCTTCGGGACGATCGATGGGTCCCTGGTGGGTTCCGAGGATTTCTCTTTCTGGGCGAGGCTGGACGAGCCTACGCTCAAGGCCGTCGCAGCGATGACCGGTGCGGAATACTTCCATGCCGGCACGGCCGCAGACTTGCAGAAGGTGTACGAGAAGCTCAGCACCCAATTCGCCCTGGAGCGCAGGGAGACGGAAATCAGCGCGCTGTTCAGCGGCGCCGCGGCGCTGCTTGCGATCTGCGCGGTGCTGCTGAGCCTGGTGTGGTTTGGCCGGCGCGCGTGAGACGCCCTAGGCGGTCTCGCCCAACGCCGCGTTGACCTTGGGCAGGACTTCTTCGGCCATGAGCTGCATCGAGCGTTTGGCCAGGGCCGGGTCCATCCAGTCGTGGCACGCGTAGAGAAGCGTGCCAAACGGGCCGGTCGTTTCGCGGAATGCGAGGATATGCTCCACCACGCTGTCGACCGTGCCGGCGATGACGAGCTTTTCGGTCACGTAGTCGGCAGTGATCTCTTCGTCAGGCTGGCCCTGGTCGAGC
>JANMXB010000057.1:0-3915 GCA_031380765.1 Pseudomonadota bacterium
AGAACCGCGGGTCCTGATTTCGTCCGCGCGATTTGCGCCCGTGGCCGCGCGAATCGGTTGCGCCCCCGGATTGGTTTTCGGCGAAGCGTACGAGGACGCCCTGGCACGCGCGGATGACGCCGAGCCGCCCGACGTAGCGCAATCCGAGGACGGCCTGATCATCCTGTACACGAGCGGAACGACCGGACTGCCGAAAGGCGCGGTCATCAGCCATCGTGCGGTGATCGCGCGGCGCATGGTCAACGAGCTGGACCGCCCCACGGGCATCGACGACGCGTTTGTCGCGTGGACGCCGATGTACCACATGGGCGCCACGGACTTCGTGCTGAGCACCCTGCTGCGCGGCGGCAAGGTCATCGTCATGGACGGCTTCGATCCGGCCGCGCTGGCGCGGACGATCGCGCAAGAACCATTGGGCTGGCTGCACGTGATGCCCGGCACCGCTGAGAGACTCGTAGCCGAGCTGCATCGCAGCGGCTGCCGGCCGCGCGGCGTGCGCTACGCGGGCGTGATGCCCGATCTTGTGCCGGGACGGAAAATCGCGGAGCTGACGACGCTGCTCGGCGCCCCTTACCCGAACACGTTCGGTTCGACCGAGGCCGGCGCAATCCTGAGCCGCGGCACGATCCCGATCGGCGAGGTGCCGGAGCGGCTGTCGAAGGAGCAGAGCAGCCTGTGCCTGGTGCGGCTGATCGATGAGTCCGGCAACGACGTGCCGGACGGTGTTCCCGGCGAACTGGTCGTACGCAGTCCTGCGCTCTTCAGCGGCTACTGGGGATCGTCTGCCGGTGAGGACGATCCTTTCCCGGGCGGGTGGTTTCACACTGGCGACGTCTTCGTGCGCAACGCCGATGCGAGATTCGATTTCGTCGACCGGCGCAAGTACCTGATCAAGTCCGGCGGCGAGAACATCTATCCGGCGGAGATCGAGCGTGTTTTGCTTACTTCGCCACGCATTGCCGATGCGGCCGTCGTGCGCCGCGCGGATGCACGGTGGGGCGAGGTGCCGGTGGCTTTCGTGGTTGCACGCGACAGCGCGCTCACCGCGGCGGACGTGCTTGCGGTTTGTCGCGGCAAGATCGCCGGCTACAAGATGCCGAAGGAGGTGCGCCTTGTACTCGATGCGGACCTTCCGCGCAGCGCGAGCGGCAAGGTGCGCCGCCACGAGCTCGAAGCGTTGCTGAAGGCTTCCGCATGACCGTGGACGTAGACACCAGCAGCCCCAGGTCCCTGCGCGACCGCTACGCCATCGTCGGTGTGGGCGAGACCGCGTACATGCGCGGCTCGGGCGTGACGACGCGCGCGCTCGGCACGACTGCGGTGCGCAATGCGATCCACGACGCCGGCCTCGCACCCTCCGACGTGGACGGCGTGCTGGCCTACCACTGGCTGCAGGGCGATTCGACTCTCACCACGACCATTGGCGGCGACCTCGGCATCCGCCCCGACTACCACATGGACGTTTTCGGCGGCGGCTCGACGACCGAGGCGCTGGTCGGCATGGCCATCGGCCTGATCGAAGCCCGCCAGTGCAAGGTGGTGGTGATCTACCGTGCCATGAACGGCTATTCGCAGGTGCGGGCGGGCGGCACCGGCGCGCGCGCGGTGGCGCCGGTCGCGGACGACATGCTGCATACACGCGCCTACGGCATGCAGGCGGCGCAGCACCAGTTCGCGTTCTCGTTCATGCGCCATATGTTCGACTACGGCACGCGGCCGGAGCAGGTGGCCGCAGTCAAGGCGATCTACAGCGAGCACGCCTCGAACAACCCGAAGGCGCTCTATCGCAATCGCGTCACGGTCGAGGACGTCCTCGCGAGCCGCTTTATCGCCAAGCCGCTACATCTCCTCGATTGCTGCGTGGAGACCGACAACGGCACAGCCCTCGTGGTCACCAGCGCCGAGCGCGCGCGCGACTGCCGGCATGTGCCCGTGCTGATACGCGGCGTAGTTGGCCGCTGTTGCAAGCCGCGAGTGGACATGCACTACCAGCACGGACCGATCTCGACGACCGCGGGCGCCTATGCGCGCGAGAGGCTCTGGTCGAGTTCCGGCGTGTCGCCCGGGGAGATCGACGTCACCGGATCGTATGATGCGTTCACGTTCACCTCGATGCTCCAGTTCGAGGATTACGGGTTCTGCGCGAAGGGCGAGGGCGGCGGGTATGTGAGCGACGGCACCATTCGCCTGGGTGGCCGGCGTCCGAGCAACACCAGTGGCGGGTTATTGTGCGAGGGCTATACACACGGCCTTTCGCTGGTCATCGAAAACGTTCGCCAGCTGCGGCACGACGCGGACGACTCCTGCCCGGTCGGGCCGGGCGGAAAGCGCGTTCACACCTTCGATTACCGCGAAGGCGGCTGCCGCCAGGTCACGGACGCCGAGTTGAGCGCGAATCTCGGCTGGGCCTACCCGTCGATCAGCTCGGCGATGGTCATGAGGCGCGGCTGAGCATGCCGATCGAGGCCACCTACCTTGGCATGCCGCTGGAGCTGAACGACCGCGAGGTCGAGAACAGAGAGTATTTCCGTTTCTGCGCGGCGCAGGATTTCCGGCTGCAGAAATGTGTCGGGTGCGGCCTGATCCGCTATCCGCCGGGCACGGCGTGTCCATGGTGTGCCGGCGCCGAGTTCCGCTGGGTGCCGGTCGAAGGCCGCGGCACGGTGCATTCCTACATGGAAGTGCACCACGCGATCCAGCCGGCGTTCAAGCCCTTCACGCCCTATACGGTGCTCCTGGTCGAACTCGACAAGCAAAAAGGCGTGCCGACCGAGCACGAGGCTCTGCGCGTGATTGGCAATCTCGTCACCCCCGACGCCAGGCTCGCGCCCCCGGAAGTCGTGCGAAAGGTCGGCATCGGCACGCGAGTGCGCATGGTGTTCAGCGCTGTGGCGCCGGGCCTTGCCTTGCCGCAATGGACGATTGACCTCGAAGTCGGCCAGTCCGTGCCGTGGCGGTATCCTGAGTAACCTTGCTCTTCTAAAATCGAGGTGAATGTGTCAAACACTGTTCGGTTCGGGAGATTCGGAGTACTCGCTTGCACGGCGGAGATTGTCAACAATTGTGGATAAGGCTGAATGAGCGGCCGCCTAACAGAATCTTTCATTGTTCGGCCAAATATTGGAGTTGAATATCGACGCGGCCTCGCGATCAACACAACTACTTGGAGAGTCACATGGCAACTGTCGAGTATGTTCTGGACACTCTTATCGGCGCCGAGCGTCATTTGAAATTGCTGACAGGGGCGACCCGGGTTGATGAATTGATTGGCGCAGCGAATAGCTACCTCGCCGGGTGGTCCAAAGATCGCATCAAGAATCTTCAGAAGATCGACGGGGGCTGGGGTCCTTTTGATTGCCAGGAACGGCCCGAACCTATTCATAGAGTAGGGGACTTCGCCCGGATCTCCGATGAGCTAAGCCGTCATCGCCTTGCATTGAAGGAGGGTGGTATTGAGCCGACTCCCGATCTGCTTGAACTCGATCTCTTTTTCGCGCTCGCGAAGCAGGCTGCGGAAACCTTTCTTCCTGTCACATCACGCCGCTACACATCGACATCTCCCAGTCGCAGTCTTTATCGACATTGGTCTGACGAAAACGCTTCGGCACCTGGTCGGAATACAGGATTCCCGATCCGATTAGGAAGAGAAGAGACACTCTTCATTTGACCGGGGGCGGCTCGGCGGGAGTCCGCGCACCAAGCGGACGCGTAGAAGAGGCCGGCGGGCATTCTGGCTCGCGCATCAGGTCGGTCAGCGGCTCATTCAGGGTGCAGATGCAGATGTCATCGTTGTACTGGACGCCGTGATCTAGGGTGCCGGATGCGTACATCCCCCAATGGGCGGTGCGCAGCCGCGTTCCAGAATTGCTTTCGAGCTTTGAAATCTGAGCGCGCAACATTGGCACGCCGAAGTCC
>JANMXB010000058.1:0-2626 GCA_031380765.1 Pseudomonadota bacterium
GTCGACAAGGCGAGGGAATCGAGCGGTGCGGACAACATCCTGGTCTGCGAGCGCGGGGTGTCCTTCGGCTACAACAACCTTGTGTCCGACATGAGGTCGCTCGCGATCATGCGCGAGACCGGATGCCCGGTCGTATTCGACGCCACGCACTCGGTGCAGCTGCCCGGCGCAAAGGGCACGGCCTCGGGCGGGCAGCGCGAGTTCGTGCCGGTGCTGGCGCGCGCCGCCGTTGCCGCGGGAATCGCAGGCGTTTTCATGGAAACGCATCCTGATCCGGAGAAAGCACTGTCGGACGGACCGAATGCGTGGCCGCTCGGGCTGATGCGCGAGCTGCTCGAAACCCTGCTCGAGCTCGACCGTGCCGTGAAGCGCAGGGGCTTCGCGGAAGAGCGCGTCGCAGCGTGATTTGCCAGCGCAAAAATAACGAAAAACAAGGGGAACGGAAATGAGCTCAATAGTCGATGTGGTGGCTCGCGAGATCCTCGATTCGCGCGGCAACCCGACCGTGGAAGCGGATGTGCTGCTCGAATCGGGCGTCATGGGACGCGCCGCCGTGCCTTCGGGCGCTTCCACCGGCAGCCGGGAGGCGATCGAGCTGCGCGACGCAGACCCGCAGCGCTACGGCGGCAAGGGGGTTCTGAAGGCCGTGGAGCACGTCAACACCGAGATCTCCGAGGCGATCGCCGGGCTGGACGCCACCGAGCAGAGCTTCATCGACAGCACGCTGATCGACCTCGACGGGACGGAGAACAAGGCAAGGCTCGGCGCGAATTCGATCCTGGCGGTTTCGATGGCGGTCGCAAAGGCCGCGGCGGAGGAATCCGGGCTGCCTTTGTATCGCTATTTCGGCGGATCCGGCGCGATGCAGATGCCCGTGCCGATGATGAACGTGATCAACGGCGGCGCGCATGCCAACAACGGCCTCGCGGTTCAGGAGTTCATGATCGTGCCGGTGGGCGCGCAGAGCTTTCGCGAGGCGCTGCGCTGCGGCGCGGAGGTCTTCCAGGCCCTCAAGAAACTGATCGACGCGAAGGGCATGTCGACCGCCGTGGGCGACGAGGGCGGCTTTGCCCCCAATCTCCCCACGCATGCGGCGGCGATCGAATTCATCCTGCAGGCGATCGACAAGGCGGGTTACACGGCGGGCCAGGACGTGATGCTGGCCCTCGATTGCGCGAGCTCGGAGTTCTGCAGGGAAGGCCGCTATGTCCTCGCCGCCGAGGGGCTGACCCTGGATTCCGAGGCCTTCTGCGATTACCTGGCCAACCTGGCCGACCGCTATCCGATCATCTCGATCGAAGACGGCATGGCCGAGAACGACTGGGCGGGCTGGAAACGGCTCACCGAGCGCCTTGGCAAGTCGGTGCAACTCGTGGGCGACGACCTCTTCGTCACCAACACCCGCATCCTGCGCGAGGGCATTGAGCAGGGCGTGGCGAATTCGATCCTCATCAAGGTCAACCAGATCGGGACCCTGACCGAAACGTTTGCGGCCATCGAAATGGCCAAGCGCTCGGGCTACACGTCGGTGATCTCGCACCGCTCGGGGGAGACCGAGGACACCACGATCGCCGACATCGCGGTCGGCACCAACGTATTGCAGATCAAGACCGGGTCCCTCTCGCGCTCGGATCGCGTGGCAAAGTACAACCAGCTCCTGCGCATCGAAGAAGACCTCGGGGCGCCGGCCAGTTACCCGGGCCGCGACGCATTCTTCCAGCTCAAGTAAACGGATAGTCGAGGCGCGAGTCCGGGTTCATGAAAGTCCTTGCCGGAATCCTCGCCGCCCTGATCCTGCTGATCCAATACCCGTTATGGTTAGGCAAAGGGGGCTGGCTGCGCGCCTGGGAGGTGGATCGCCGGCTCTCCGCGCAGCAAGGCGCCAACGATTCGCTCGAGCGGCGCAACGTGGCGCTCGGGGCGGAGGTCCGCGACCTCAAGCAGGGCTTCGACGCGATCGAGGAAAGGGCCCGCTACGAGCTTGGCTTCGTCAAGGCGGACGAGGTATTCTTCCAGTTGATCGAGGCGCCGAAACCCGGCGAACCACCGAAACCCCCAACCAAAGCGGCGGCCGAAAGGCAGCCCTGATCGAGGAGTCCCGCATGACCCTTTCCCCCGAGCAACTCGCGCAGTTCGAGCGCGACGGCTACCTGTTTTTCCCCGACCTCTTCGTGCCGCAGGAGATGCAGAATCTGCTTGCCGAAGTGCCGCGCATTTATGCGGAGCACCGGCCCGAGGTCGTGCGCGAAAAGGACGGCGTGACACCGCGCACGAGCTTCGCCGCGCACAGTTACAACCCGGTTTTCGCCAAGCTCGCGCACCACCCGCGCCTGGTCACCCCGATCGAGCAGGTATTCGGCGAAAAGCTCTACATGCACCAGTTCAAGATCAACGCCAAGGCCGCTTTCGACGGTGACGTCTGGCAGTGGCACCAGGATTTCGGCACCTGGCACCGCGACGACGGGATGCCCGAGCCGCGCGCCATGAACGTGGCGCTGTTCCTCGAGGAAGCCAACGAGTTCAATGGCCCTCTAATGTTCATTCCCGGCTCGCACAAGGGCGGCGTGCTCAACGCGGGGCACGACACCCAGACCACCAGCTATCCGCTCTGGACGGTGGACCACGA
>JANMXB010000128.1:0-1755 GCA_031380765.1 Pseudomonadota bacterium
GCGACCGCCTTTTTCGTCAGCAGCACATTCGGGTAGCGGACCAGCGATACGGGGTCGGCGTGGCGCGCTTCCATCACCTCCACGTTGATCAGGTTGCGCGAGGACAGGTAGAGGTTTTCATCGATTTCGTCGGTGATCACCAGCAGCCTGTCGAAGCCCAGAGACTTCACTTTCTGCGCGAGCAGCCTGGTCTTTGGCGCGTCGAGCTTGAATTCGTCCACCACGCGGATGCGGTCTTCGCGCACGAGCTGCGAAATGAGCGAAGCCATGCCGGCGCGGAACATCTTGCGGTTGACTTTGTGGGAGAAATTCTCTTCCGGGCTGGAGGCGAAAATCTTGCCGCCCCCGCGCCACAAAGGACTGGAAGCCATGCCGGCGCGGGCGCGTCCGGTACCCTTCTGGCGCCACGGCTTGCGGGTCGACTTGGCGATCTCGCTGCGCTCTTTCTGCTTGCGCGTACCCATGCGCGCATTCGCCTGATAGGCGATCACGATCTGGTGAACGAGGTCCTGGTTGAATTCGCGCCCGAAAACCGCGTCCGGCGCTTCGAACGACGCGGAGGCCGCGCCTTTGTCGTTGATGAGTTTCAGTTCCATGGCGTCCCTTTAACCCTTGACCGCCGGACGCACGATGACGTCGCGCCCTTTGGAGCCGGGCACCGCGCCCTTGATCATGAGCAGCCCGCGTGCCGCATCGACGCGCAGGATTTCGAGGTTCTGCGTGGTGCGCTTCACCGCGCCAAGCTGGCCTGGCATCCGCTTGCCCGGGAAAACGCGCCCGGGATCCTGTGCCTGTCCCGTCGAGCCGGGCTTCCTGGTCGAGCGCGAGTTGCCGTGCGTTTCGCGGTTCGAAGAGAAATGGTGGCGCTTGATCACGCCTGCAAACCCTTTGCCCTGGGTGATGCCGCTGACATCGACCCTCTGGCCCGGCTTGAACATTTCCATGCCCATTTTCCCGCCGACCTTGAGGGCGGCGAGCTCCTCGGGCTTGGCGCGGAATTCCCTGAGGATATGGCCGGCTTCCACACCGGCTTTCGCCAGGTGACCCGCCAGGGCCTTGCCGACGCGGCTGGCGCGGCGCTTGCCGAAAGTGACCTGGACGGCGGAATAGCCATCCTTGTCCGGCGATTTGATCTGCGTAATCCGGTTGTCGGACACGTCGAGCACCGTCACCGGGAGCGTGTCACCCTCGTCCGTGAAGATGCGCGTCATGCCGACCTTGCGGCCGACGAGTCCAATTGTCATGACTGAACCTCTTGTTTGTTACCCGGATCGCTCCGGGCGCCGGCTGCAATTGGCCGGCACATCACTTAGTACTGCGTAAAAAGAACCGTTACCGCCTACTGAACCTTGATCTCCACATCCACGCCCGCCGGCAGGTCGAGCTTCATGAGCGCGTCGACCGTCTTGTCGGTCGGGTCGATGATGTCCATCAGACGCAGGTGCGTGCGGATCTCGAGCTGGTCGCGCGAGGTCTTGTTCACGTGCGGACTGCGCAGCAGGTCGAAACGCTGCTTGCGGGTCGGCAGCGGCACCGGGCCGCGCACTACCGCTCCCGTGCGCTTCGCCGTATCGACGATCTCGAGCGCCGACTGGTCTATCAGCCGGTAATCGAACGCCTTGAGGCGGATGCGAATGCGTTGGCTTTGCATTTTCTTTTCGTGGGGCTCGCGCCCTTCCTTGTGTGTTTACTCGATGACCTTGGCGACGACGCCGGCGCCGACGGTCTTGCCGCCCTCGCGGATGGCAAAGCGCA
>JANMXB010000143.1:0-3137 GCA_031380765.1 Pseudomonadota bacterium
GCTCGACATCAGGAGCGAAACGCCAATGACGGAGTGGCTGACGAAGCATGGCATCGACCGCAAGAAATTCGACGAGACGTACAGATCCTTCGGCGTCCAGGCCAAGGTGAAGCGCGCCGCACAGCTTTCCGCGGCCTATCAGCTCGAAGGCGTCCCGCTGCTTGCCGTGCAGGGAAAGTACTCCGTCAGCGCCGAGCAGGGCGGGTCGCAGAGCGGCATGCTTGCCACTACCGATTACCTGATCGACATGACGCGCAAGGGTACGGGCAGGAAATAGCTCCGCTGCGCGGCATGCGCGTTTTCATCACGGGCGCATCCAGCGGAATAGGCGAGTCGCTCGCCCGTCACTACGCGACTGCAGACTCAGTGGTAGGTCTGGCCGCGCGGCGCCAGGATCTGCTCGAGAACCTCGCAAAGCGCCTGCCTGGCGGCGCCGCAACCTACGCGCTGGATGTCACCGATACTGCCGCACTGCAGGCCGCGGCGACCGATTTCATCGCGCGATTCGGCCTTCCCGATATCGTCATCGCGAATGCGGGCATATCGGTAGGAACGTCCGGCGGCGAAATCGCCGACTCCGCAAAATTGCAGCGGCTCCTCCAGGTCAACGTGGTCGGCATGGCGGCAAGCCTTGCCGCGTTTGCGCCCGCGATGAAGTCAGCCGGGCGCGGCACGCTTGTCGGCATATCGAGCGTGGCAGGCTTCCGGGGACTTCCCGGTTCCGGCGCCTACAGCGCATCGAAGGCAGCGGCAACCACTTGGCTCGAGAGCCTGCGAGTCGAACTCGCAGGCAGCGGGGTCGCCGTAGTGACGATTTGCCCTGGATTCATCGACACGCCAATGACCCAGGTGAACAGGTATCGCATGCCTTTTCTGATGTCTTCAGACGAAGCGGCCCGGCGGTTTGCCCGCGCGATCGAAGCAAAGCGCCGAATAGCCGTGATCCCATGGCAAATGGCCGTAGTCGGGTCCTTGCTGCGGGCCCTCCCCGCCTGGGCCTACGACAAGCTCATGGCCCGCGCGCCGCGCAAGCCGCGCGACCTGCCACTCTGATCGGTAGTCGATGGAACTGAGGGACGCCGCGGGGACCCTGCATACGCCGGTACAAGGCGCGTCACGCATCGTCTCACTGGTGCCTTCGATCACCGAGCTGGTGTGCGACCTGGGCCTGTCCTCCCGGCTCGTCGGCCGCACCGGCTTTTGCATTCATCCACGGGACGTGGTGCGTGCTATCCCCAAGGTCGGTGGCACCAAAACCGTCGACATCGAGACAATTCGCGCGCTGCGGCCCACGCACGTACTCCTCAATATCGACGAGAACGAAAAGGAGACGGCCGAAAAACTCGCGGACTTCGTGCCGCATCTTGTCGTCACCCATCCGCTGGCGCCGCTGGACAATCTCGCCTTGTACCGGTTGATCGGCGGGATCTTCGGTCGCCCGGACGAAGCGGAAGAGCTGTGTACCCGGTTTCAGGCCGCCCATGATGCGCTGGCCGCCGAGAAGACGATGCGGCGCAACGCGCTTTACCTTATCTGGAAAGACCCGTGGATGACCGTTTCGCGCGATACGTACATTTCGCGCACGCTGGCGCTTGCCGGCTTTGAGACAGTGCCCGGCGTGGCAATGTCGCGTTATCCCGAATTTTCGCTCGAGGAGCCGTGGGTCGCCGAAGCGGAACTCGTCTTGCTGTCCTCCGAGCCCTATATGTTCCGCGATAGGCACGTGGCCGAGCTCGCCACTGTGGCCTTCGCGGGCAAGCCGGTGCGCCTGATCGACGGCGAAATGACCTCCTGGTACGGCAGCCGCGCGATCGCAGGCCTTGCTTATTTGCGCGAGTTCAGTCGCAGCATCGCGTAGGCGCCAGGCGCCTCGCCGAGGACTTTCAAACCCGCATCTCCGGGCGTGCGCGCTGCCACTTTGTCTGTCGCGTTCTGCCGGTCCATCCACGCCTGCCAGTCAGGCCACCATGAGCCTGGCGTTTGCCTGGCGGTGTCGAACCATTCCTCCGGCGTGGCCGGCATTTCGTCGTTCGTCCAGTGCTGGTATTTGTTCGCCACGGGAGGATTGACGATGCCTGCGATGTGGCCCGACCCGCCAAGTACGAAGCGCACCGGTCCGCCGAGGTACTTCGCACCGCGATAAGTTGTCTTCCACGGCGCGATATGGTCTTCCGCCGTCGAAATGAAATAGGCCGGTACTTTTACTTTCGACAGGTCGATCGGCTCGCCTGCAAGCTCGACTCCGCCGGGCACCCCGAGCAGGTTTTTCATGTACATATTGCGCAGGTAAAAACTGTGCATCTTCGCCGGCATGCGCGTGGCATCGGAATTCCAGTACAGCAGATCGAACGGAAACGGGTCTTTTCCCATCAGGTAGTTGTTGATCACAAAAGACCACACCAGGTCGTTGGCGCGCAGCAGGTTGAAGGTCGTCGCCATCTGCGCGCCTTCAAGGTAGCCGCGCTCGTTCATCTTCCTTTCGAGGCTCTGGATCTGCGCCTCGTCGATGAACACGCCGAGCTCGCCGGGCTGGGAGAAGTCGAGCAGGGCCACGAAAAAAGTTGCCGCGCGAATCCTGTCCTCGCCCCGCGCCGCGAGCCAGGCCAGCGTACACCCGAGCAAGGTACCGCCAAGGCAATAGCCGATGAAATTGACTTTCCTCTCGCCCGTGGCCTTTTCGACGGCATCGAGCGCGGCGAGCGGCCCTTCCTTCATGTAGTCGTCGAAACCCTTGCCGGCAAGGCCGCCATCGGGGTTTACCCACGAAATCACGAACACGGTGTGTCCCTGATCGACGGCCCACTTGATGAAAGAATTCTTCTCGCGCAGATCGAGGATGTAGTTCTTGTTGATCCAGGGCGGAATGATCACCAGCGGCGTGCGCGTCACCTGTGCAGTCGAGGGCAGGTACTGGATCAGCTGCATGAGGTCGTTCTGGAAAACCACCTTGCCGGGCGTAGTGGCGACATTTTTGCCGAGCTCGAATGCCGTCTCGTCGGTCATGGTGACGCCGCCCTTCTCCATGTCCGAGAGCAGGTTGTTGAGGCCCTTGAGCAGGTTCTGCCCGCCGCTGGAGAGCGTCTCGCGCAGCACCTGGGGATTGGTGAGCGCGAAATTGGATGGCGAGAGCGCGTCCA
>JANMXB010000147.1:0-2979 GCA_031380765.1 Pseudomonadota bacterium
CTCGAAGAAGAAAGCGCGAACCTGCTCGCGGCTCGGGTTGAACACCTCAGGCCCTGGTTTTGGCGCGGAACTCGCACAGGTCGCGGATCAGGCACTCGGGGCAGCCGGGCTTCCTCGCCACGCAGACGTAGCGGCCGTGCAGGATCAGCCAATGATGCGCGTGCTGCTTGAATTCGTCCGGCGTGAACTTGAGCAGTTTTTGCTCCACCACCAGCGGGTCCTTGCCCGGGGCGATGCCGGTGCGGTTGGAAACGCGGAAGACATGGGTGTCCACGCCGATCGTCGGTTGCCCGAATGCGACGTTGAGCACCACGTTCGCAGTCTTGCGGCCTACGCCGGGCAGCGCCTCGAGGGCTTCGCGCGAGGCGGGCACCTTCCCGTCGTGTTCGGCGAGGAGGATTTTCGACAGCGCGATCACGTTTTTCGCCTTGGTGCGATACAGGCCGATCGTGCGAATGTACTCAGTGAGCTTCGCCTCGCCAAGCGCGGCGATTTTGCGCGGCGTGCCGGCGACCGGGAACAGCTTTGCCGTCGCCAGGTTGACCGATTTGTCGGTGGCCTGGGCGGACAGCACGACGGCCACGAGCAATTCGTAGGGCGAGCCGTAGACCAGCTCGCTGTGCGGCGCGGGGTTCTGGGCACGCAGCCGGGTGAATATTTCGCGGCGCTTTTGCGCATTCACGCTGAACCTTTTGCGGCGCGCTTGATGCGCACGCGCTCAATGGCCGCGTCGACTGCTGCGCGCCGCTCGCCCGGGCGGGCCGGCCCGATCGTGGCTTGCGTCCTCAACCTCGTCTTGCGGCTTCGCGCCCGGCGCTTTGCCGCCGCCGAATCCTCATCCGACCAAGGGTGGCGGGCGGGCACGATTTCGATGCAGTCGACCGGGCACGGGGGCACGCACAGGTCGCACCCGATGCAGTACGACTCGATCACGGTATGCATGAACGCGCGGGCGCCGGCGATTGCATCCACCGGGCACGCGGCGATGCAAAGGGTGCAGCCGATGCAGCGCGACTCGTCGATCACGGCGACGGTGCCGCGCTTCATCGCGAGGGTGCCGCGGCTGCGCATTCGCCCACCAGCGCCGGGCCGCGATAAATCAGCCCCGTGTACAGCTGGACCAGGCTGGCGCCTGCGGCGAACTTCTCGGCCGCGTCGGCGGCCGTCAGGATTCCGCCCGCGCCGATCAGTGGTACCTGGCCGGCGAGCTGCGCGGCAAGCGTCGCGAGCACGGCAGTCGCCCGCGCCTTGATCGGTCCGCCGGACAGGCCCCCTTGCTCGGTGGCATGAGGCAGGCCCTCGACGCCGTCGCGCGACACCGACGTATTGGTTGCGATGATGGCGTCGACGCCGTGCGTGCGGACGGCGGCGGCGATGCCGGCGATCTGGGTGGCGTCGAGGTCCGGAGCAACCTTGAGCGCGAGCGGCACCCGCCTGCCATGGCGGTCGGCCAGGCGCTCGCGGCTGGCCGCGATTCTGCCCAGCAAGGCGTCGAGCTCGGACTTTTCCTGCAGTCCGCGCAGCCCTTGAGTATTGGGCGAGGAAATGTTGATCGTCACGTAAGTGGCGGCGCCATACACTTTCTCAAGGCACAGCACGTAATCGTCTGCCGCCTTGTCCAGCGGCGTGTCGAAATTCTTGCCGATATTGATGCCCAGCACCCCGCGCCAGCGCGCCCGCCTCACGTTGGCAAGGAACGCGTCTACGCCGACGTTGTTGAACCCGAAGCGGTTGATCAGCGCGTTCGCGCGCGGCAGCCGGAACAGGCGCGGCCTGGGATTGCCGGGCTGCGGCCGCGGCGTGACGGTGCCGACTTCGATGAATCCGAATCCGAGCGCACCCAGGGCGTCGATATGCTCGGCATTCTTGTCCAGGCCGGCCGCGAGGCCCACGGGGTTGGGGAAATCGAGTCCCATTGCGCGCACGGGCCGCGCGGGAACGTGCTTGCCGAGCAGGCTGCCGAGCAGGTCGGCGCTCTTCAGCGTAAAGCGATGGGCAGTTTCCGGGTCAAGCGAAAAAAGGAGGGGACGCGCGAGGCTGTACAGCATTGCGGCATTTTACCGTGCCGGCCACGCCGGGCGAAAATGTACTGGTACCGGTGCATTAATTGCCCTGAAACTGGCTACAGAAGCCAATCTTCGAAATAGATTGTTTGACTTTCGCAGCGCGCCGCGCCGCCCGGCCTAGCCCGTATCGCGCTCGTCCAGCCTGCGCCAGACGCCGCCGACGAACCCTTCGATCGGCAGGAAGCGCGACTTGTACGCCATCTTCGGGCTTTCCCGGATCCAGTAGCCCAGGTACAGGTACGGCAGTCCAAGTGCCTTGCAGGTCTCGATCTGCGCGAGGATGTTGTAGGTGCCGAAGCTCGCGCCGCGCCGCTCGGGCTCGAAGAACGTGTAAACCGAGGACAGTCCATCGGGCAGGAAGTCGACGATCGAGACCATGACCAGCTGGCCCTGGTCGCGGAATTCCACCAGGCGCGTGTCGACGCGGCTCTGGAGCAGGAAATGCGAATACTGGTCGCGACTGTCGTTGTCCATGCCACCGCCCGAATGGCGCTTGGACTGGTAGCGCAGATACAGCGCGTAATGCTCCAGGCGGAACTTGAGCGGCTGGATCTGCGAGGTCAGGCCGGCATGCAGCTTCCAGGCGCGCTTCTGCGCGCGTGCGGGAACGTGCTCGGCCACCGGGATGCGCACCGGCACGCACGCGCGACAGCTGTCGCAATGCGGACGGTAGGTGAAGATGCCGCTGCGGCGGAACCCGGCCTTGACCAGGTCGCCGTACAGGTCGGTGTTGATCAGGTGCGAGGGCGTCGCCACCTGGGAGCGCGCCATGCGATCGGGCAGGTAGCTGCACGGGTACGGCGCAGTCACGTAGAACTGCAGGACTGCGTGCGGCAGGTCGTTCAGTCTTGACATTGGGCCTCGTCGAGCCGCGCAATTGGCCGGTCCGTGAAATGCCAGCGCCCCGGCGGCT
>JANMXB010000149.1:0-5302 GCA_031380765.1 Pseudomonadota bacterium
GCGAAGGAGAAGCTGCGCGTCTTCGCGATCCAGATGCAGATGCTCGATTACTTCGTGGAAGTCGCGAGCGAGGCCCCGATCGCCGGCCTGCGCTGGGTCATCGCGCATCCGGTCACCGTGGACGCCACGCAACTCGCCCAGCTGCGCGACCTCGGCGTCGTCGTCACGACGCACACGAATGCGTATCTCTGGAAGAAGGCTGCGGCCATCGCCGCAAGCCTCGGCGCCGCGAAGGTGGACACGCTCTGCCCGCTGCGCTCGCTCATCGATGCCGGCGTGCCGGTAACGCTTGCCACCGACAACGTGCCGATCTCGATGTGGCCGTGCATCTGGCAGGCCGTCGAGCGCATCGACCGCGACACCGGGTCGGTGATCGCGCCGGGCCAGCGCATCTCGCGCGAGGAGGCGTTGCGTTGCGCGACGGTCAGCGGCGCCTACCTCTGCATGGAGGAACGCCAGCGGGGCACCCTCGAGCCCGGCAAGCTCGCCGACCTCATCGTGCTGGATGAAGATCCGCTGACTATTGACGCGGCACGCCTGCAGCGCATCGAACCCGCCCTGACGATCGCGGGCGGCAAGATCGTCTGGGAAAGAAAAGTGGGGTCAGAGTCGCCTTAAATAAGTCGACTCTGACCCCACTTTAATTCATGTCCCAGGTCACGCCACCCATGCCGCAGCGAAGCGCGATGGAGGGCACGTAGAACGCGGTGTCGGCTTTGCGTTTGCCTGCGGCACCCATCGCAACGAACCACGCAAGCAGCTCGATGGTGCCGCCGTCGCCGGCGCCGATCATCCTTTCGACCGTAATCTCGCGCAGCACCTTCTGCGGGTCGCCCTCATTTAGCAGCGCGAGGAAGCCGCGGTCGAACGGCTCGTCGACGCCGAAGTATTTCGGCCCGCCCGGATCGTGCGAAAGCCCGCCGGTGGCCATGATCGCGACGCGCTTCTGCTCGGGCCACGCCCTGACCACGTCGGCCAGCACCTTGCCGAATTCGAAGGAGCGCTGCGGCGAGGGCATCGGCGGCAGCAAGCAGTTCATGTGAATCGGCACCAGCGCCACGTCGTGCTTCGGCGTGAGGAAATGCAGCGGCACCGACCAGTTGTCGTCGAATAGCAGCCTGTCGCTGAATGCGAGGTTGAAGCCGCGCCTGCCCGACTCCTTGACGATGGTGCGACCCAATCCGCTGTGCCCATCCACTTCGTAGTGCGGCACGTTGACCCAGTCGCGGAACCATTCCGCGGGCCCTTCCCAGTGATCCGAAGTGCCGACGCACCAGTCCGGCACGTTCGCCGGATGGAAATTGAGCAAGTGGTCGTTGGCAATGCCGACGATCACGTCGGGCTTGGTTGCGGCCAGGCGCTTTCGCATCTGCGCGTAGCCGTCGATGATGCCGTCCTGCTCGTGCTTCGGCGCCTTGTCCAGCCACCCCGTGGCGCCGGGCGCATGCGCAAGTGCGAGGACCGAAACGATCTGGGCCATCAGGCTTTCCCCGGGCCGGTCGTACCGGGCAACATCTTCGACGCATACAGCTGCGCCGCCGCCGACTCGTTGTGGTTGTAGCCGGTGCCCTTGAACAGGCGGCTCACCTGCGGCAGGAAATACGGATGCAGCCCGAGGTCCGCCAGCGCCCTGAGGTCGATCTCGCGCAGCGCCTTCTTCTCGGCGTCGGAAAGCCCGTAGTCCGTCATCAAGCCGTCGAGGTCGTTTGCGAAGCGCGCCAGCAGCTTCCGGTCGCGCCGGACTTCGAAGATCAACGTATTGGCCGGCAGCGTGCGGTCGGTGTCCATGATGCCCATGCCGTCCTCCTATCCGAGAAACGCGACGCAGTCGATCTCGACGTTCACGCCGGCGCGATGCGGCGTGCCGCCGATGCAGGTGCGCGTGACTTTCTCGCCCTGCATGAACTCGCGGAAGGTTTCGTTGAACGCCGGGAAATCGGCGGTGTTGCGCAGGCACACGCGCATGTTCACCACGTTGGCGAGGCTTGCGCCGCCGGCCTGCAGGATCTCAACGAGGTTCGACAAGGTCTGGCGCGTCTGCACGCGGATGTCCTCCGACACCACCTTCTTCGTCAGCGGATCGAGCGGCCCCTGCCCCGACACGTAGAGGAAATCGCCCGCGCGGATTGCCTGCGCGAGCGGCGAGGGCGTGGCCTGGTCGGTAAACCCGGTCACCGGCGCCTTGGCCGACTGGACGAGGACCTTCGGCATGGTCAGACGCTCTCCGGCGCCGGCGCGGGCATGACCTCGCCGCATTTCCCGCAGGTGCGGAATGCCTCGCTGTCGAAAAAACGCTTGTAGGCTTTCGACACCGGATCGTCCTTGTAGTCGCTCACAGTGAAAGTCTCCTCGTGCAGGAATCCGTCGCATTTGCGGCAATACCAGTGGAACCGGTCGATCTCGCCGGGACGGCGCTTCCTCTCGACGATCAGCGCGTACGCGTCCGGCGGGAAACGCGGCGAATGCGGCGTGCCCGCGGGCGCGTAGATCACCGAGCCTTGCCGGATCACGGCTACCTCCTCCTTGCCTTCGGGCGTGCGGTAGTGCAGACGCATCTCGCCCTTGATCTGGTACATCATCTCGTCCGAGGCATTGATATGGAACTCGCTGCGGTATTCGCGCCCGCGCGCGACGAAGGCGAGCGACTCGGTCTCCTGCCACAGCACGTTCACGCGCTTGCCGCTGTCGCCGAGTGCGCGCGCGGTCTCGAACAGGTCGACGATCGGCATCGGTTTCATCTGTGGGTCCTCCGGGCTCGCGAATTGCGATGGCTCAATCTTACGCGGCATCGATTATGATCCGCGAGAACCCTTGTGAAACTGCAATGCCCATGAGCCCCCATTCGCACCCGCACGGCAATCCCATCGACGTCCACGCGCACTGGTATCCGAAGGCATGGCTGGACCTGGTCGCCAGGCACGGCGCCGCATACGGAGTCGAATGGAAGGAAATCGAGGGCAAGGGGCCGCAGTTCAAGATCGGGCACCTCAGCACCGGACCCGCGGGCCCGCGCTATGTCGACCTCGATGCGCGCCTCGAAGCCATGAATGAGCAAGGCGTCGCCGTGCACGCGATGTCGCTCTCGCAACCCATGGCGTACTGGGCGGAGCGCGACCTCGGCGAGCGTCTGTCGATCGTCTACAACGACCAGCTTGCCGCGGCGCACACCGCGCATCCGGACCGCCTGATCGGCCTTGCGACCCTGCCGATGCAGGCGCCGGACCTCGCGGTGCGGGAAGTGGCGCGGGCCGCAAAACTGCCCGGCGTGCGTGGCTTTTATCTCGCTACCCGCGTCCTCGACAAAGAGCTCTCCGATCCCGGATTCTTTCCCGTGTACGAAGCGATCGAGGCGCTCGGTCTGCCTGTCTTTCTGCACCCGGTATTCGTGATCGGCCACGAGCGGCTGGAAAAGCATTACCTCACCAACCTGCTGGGCAACCCGTTTGAGTCCGCGATTGCCGCCGCCCACCTGATCTTCGGCGGCGTGCTCGACCGCTTCCCCAGGCTCGACATCGTGCTGCCGCACGCCGGCGGCGCTTTTCCGTGGCTCGCCGGCCGGCTCAACCGCGGGTGGGAAAAACGCGCCGATCTCAAGCACATCGCCCACAGTCCCATCGAATACCTGCGGCGCTTCCACTACGACACCATCGGCTATTCCGACCCGGTGGTGGAGTACCTGGTGAAGAACGTGGGCGCGGACCGGGTGGTCATGGGCAGCGACTATTGTTTTCCGGTCGCCTACGAGCGCCCCGTGGACGTGGTCGTCGACAATCCCTTGATTGCCCCGGTCGACCGCCATGCGATTCTCGAAGGCAATGCCCGGCGCCTGCTGCGCCTCTGATCAACCAGGATCGAATACCCGCCATGACTCACGATCACGCCCATCCGCATCGCCGCTACGCCGGCCTCACCATCGACACGCATGCGCATTGGTATCCGGCCGAGTTCCTCGAGCTCCTGGGCAAGGACGGCCCGGCGAACAACGGCGCCGTGGAGCGCAGCGCCAGCGGCTACAAGATCACCGCGGGCAAACTCGCCAACTCGTTCACCGAGGAGTTCGTTGACGTCGACCTGCGCCTGGCCGGCATGCAGCGCCAGGGCGTGGACATGCAGGCGCTGTCCCTGACTACCCCGATGGTGTACTGGGCGCCCGCGGCCTTCGGCCTCGCGCTTTCCCAGGCGTTCAACGACGCGGCCTCGTCCGCCAGCGTGAAGCATCCGGAGCGTTTCGTCGGCCTGGCGATGGTGCCGATGCAGGATCCGGCGCTGGCGCTGAAGGAGCTCGAGCGCGCGTCCAAATTGCCGGGCATGCGCGGCCTGTACCTCGCCACCAGCATCGAGGGCACCGAGCTCGACGACAAGCGCTACTGGGACCTGTACGCAAAGTGCGAGTCCATCGGCTGGCCGATCTTCCTCCACCCGGTCTACACGATAGGCAGCGAGCGGCTGACGCGTTTTTACCTGCGCAACCTGCTCGGCAACCCCTACGACACGGGTGTCGCCGCGGCCTGCCTGATCTTCGGCGGGGTGATGGATGCCTTTCCGAAACTCGAGGTCAACCTGCCGCACGCGGGCGGCACGTTTCCGGGTCTCATCGGCCGGCTGGACCACGGCGCCAAAGTGCGCGCGGAATTGAAGCACATGAAAGAACTGCCGAGCACCTACCTGCGCCGCTTCACCTACGACACGATCGGCCACGATGACCGCATCAACCTCAACTTGGTCCGCCTCGTTGGCGCCGACCGCGTGTTGCTCGGCAGCGACTACTGTTTCGACATGGGCCTGGAGCAGCCGGTGCACACGGTGGAGCGGCTCACAGCAGTGAGCGAGGCGGAGCGCGACCTGATCCTCGGTAAAACCGCGGCCAGGCTGCTCCGGATAGCATGAACGCGCTGCGAGTCCTTGAGCAAGCCATGCGCGACGGGCACGCGCGCATGGGATAGAGCATTCGCGAGGCGAATATTCGCGGCGATTGAGGCAGCAACGAGGGAGCAACTGCGGCGAATGCGCGCCTGCGCCAGTGCCGTGCTATTGCGCTTTGCGGTCCTCGGTCTGCCGCGCGACCACGCGCTGCAGCTCGGCCGTGGCCTCGCGCGAGGGCAGCAATTCTCCCAGCCCGTGATGCAGCTTTTCGCGCACCCCGAGGGCAAGCGCGACGACGATGAGGTAGGCGAACAAGTCGCCAAACACGTCGAAGTAGAAGAATTCGGGGGCGGGGAAACGATGACCCGTACTCAGGCCGACCGCGATCAGCAGCGAAGCGGCAAGCACCGAAAAGGCGAGGCCCGCGCGCAATCCGCCG
>JANMXB010000169.1:0-11869 GCA_031380765.1 Pseudomonadota bacterium
GCCTGATCGCAGAACTGCGTGCAAAGGCGAAGGTCGAGTAAGCTCTATTGCCAAGAGACCCCATGAACGACGAAAAGATCAAGGTTCGCATCACCGACACCGGCAAAACCATGGAGGTCGTGGTGCTCAATAAGAGGATCGAGTTTATTGACGTGGTCCTCGGAGAAGGCATCCACAGCGTGAAGTGCCAGCTCAGTCCGACCCGCAACGGCATGGCCTATGCGGGCTCCGCGATGGGCAGGGAGATCGTCTACGAGCGCAGCCGCGACCAGGTGAAGGCGGACCTGGAACTGTTCAATCCCGCCGCGCCCAAGGCGCGCCCGCGCTGAAGCGGGTTGCGCGTGCCTATTTTTTGGCCGGCTCAGCCGGCGCCGGGACCGTGCAAGCCGCGTAACTGACGGTCGGCCCATCGGACAGCGCGACCTCCTCGCCATTGACCGTGAGCACGGCCTTGCCGTTGCCGTAGCGCGTCCCGCCATCCCCCGCGACCCTGTCGAGGCGAAATTCGCGCTCCGGCAGGATCACCCAGGCCGCGGCGCCGTTGTCGAGGTAGCGAAGGTAAAAGCGCTTCCCGCCCGCGCACTGGTAAGTGACCGAGTTTGCGGGCACGCGCGAGCGCTCGAGATTCTTTTCGCCAAGCAGGGCCGGGATGCTCATGCTCTCGCAACCGGCAACGAGCAGGGACAGCAGCGCGGGCGCCGCCAATGCGGCAATGGAGGTTCGTGATTTCATGGTTTCCTAGTTTAGGCCGGCAAGCACGCGCAGGTGCTGGACCGTACTGCGGCCAAGCGCCGACAGATCGTAGCCGCCTTCGAGCATCGACACTATCCTGCCCTGCGAGTTCCTGTCGGTGGCAATCTTGACCTGCTCGGTGACCCACGCGTAGTCCGCATCCTGAAAGGCGAGCATCGCCATGTCATCCTCGGCGTGCGCATCGAAACCGGCTGAAAAAATCACCAGCTGCGGCGCGAACGCCTCCAGCGCCGGGAGCCAGGACCGGGTCACCGCCTCGCGGAACGCCTTGCTGCCCGCGCCGGCAGGCAGGGGCACGTTGACCATGTTGTCCGCCGCCGGCTCGGTCCCGCTGTAGGGATAGAAAGGGTGCTGGAAGGTGGAGGCCATGAGCACGTGAGGGTCGCCCGTGAAGATGTCCTCGGTTCCATTGCCATGGTGGACGTCGAAATCGATGATCGCCACTTTTTCGATGCCGTGCGCCCGGATCGCATGGCGCGCCGCGATCGCCACGTTGTTGAAGATGCAGAATCCCATCGGCCGCGTTCGCGTCGCGTGATGGCCCGGCGGACGCACGCTGCAAAACGCGTTCTCGACTTCGCCCCTGATCACCAGGTCGGTCGCGAGTACCCCGGCGCCAGCCGCATGCAGCGCGGCCGTGAGGCTGTAGGGATTCATCGCGGTATCGGGATCCAGGTGCACGGTGCCCGACGCAGGCGCGGCCTGGCGGATCGCGCGGACATACTCAACCGGATGGACACGCGCGATCTGCGCATCGGTGGCCTCAGGCGCCTCGTACCTGGAAAGGTACTGCCCGATCCCGGAAGTGATCATCTGGTCTTCGATGGCGGACAGGCGCGCCGGACATTCGGGATGATGCGCACCCATATCGTGCTTGAGGCAGTCGGCGTGAGTGATGAACGCGGTGGTCATGGAGGAAGGGCGAATCGAGATTTTGCGAATCATAGCCCAACCGCGTGGGTCCACAAACGCGCACCGGCTAGCCTTTGCACGCCCCTAACTCGTACAATCGGCACATGCTGCTCAAACCCCAGTTTCAGCCGGAACCGGTTTCCCCGGTCCAGCGCGTCATCGATGCGGCCGGAAAGATCATCCTCGGCAAGGAAGGGCAGATCCGCCTTGCGCTTGCATGCATTCTGGCGCGCGGCCACCTGCTGATCGAGGACGTGCCAGGCGTAGGCAAGACCACCCTTGCGCACGTTCTTGCGCGCACGCTGGGCCTGGACTTCCATCGCATCCAGTTCACCAGCGACATGCTGCCGGCGGACATCATCGGCGTGTCGGTCTACGAGCGCGACAGCGGCGTGTTCAAGTTCCATCCCGGCCCGATCTTCGCCCAGGTCGTCCTCGCCGACGAAGTCAATCGCGCCACTCCGAAAACGCAAAGCGCGCTGCTCGCGGCGATGGAAGAGCACCAGGTCACCGCGGAGGGCGAAACCCGCCATCTGCCCGAGCCTTTCTTCGTCATTGCCACGCAGAATCCGACCGAGCAGGTCGGCACCTTTCCGCTGCCCGAATCGCAGCTCGACCGCTTCCTGATGCGCCTCGAGCTGGGCTATCCGGGGCGCGACGCCGAGCGTGCGTTGCTTTCGGGGGCCGATCGCCGCGACCTGCTTGCCGTGCTCGAGCCCTGCCTCACGCCGGCCGAGCTGGTCGAGCTGCAGGCCGAGGCCGCCCGCGTGCACGTTGCGCCAGCACTCCTCGACTACGTGCAGGCGATCATCGAGCACACCCGGCGCTCGGCCGATTACGTAGCGGGGCTTTCCCCGCGCGCAGCGCTCGCACTGGTGCACTCGGCACGCGCCTGGGCGTACATCGAAGGCCGCGACAAAGTGATTCCCGAAGACATCCAGGCCATGCTGCCGGGGGTGGCCGCCCACCGGCTGCGTCCCGCGCACGACAGCAACCGCCGTGTGGATATCGGCGCGCAGCTGCTTGCGGCCGTGCCGATTCCCTGACGCGAGGCATCCAGCCCGCGGCGCGAGGTCAGGCCGGAAAAATTCCGGCGATGGCCGACTGGATGGATTGTGCGGCCGCTTGCGGGCTCGCAGCCTCGCGAATCGGGCGCCCTACGACGATGTAATCGGCCCCGTTTGCGAAAGCCTGTGCCACGTCCACAGTGCGCTTCTGGTCGTCGGCGGATTTCCCCCCGGAAGGGCGGATCCCGGGCGTCACGATGAGGAGACGCGCACCGAAGGCCGCCTTGATCTGCGGCGCTTCGAGGCCCGAGGAGATAACGCCGTCGCAGCCGCATTCCAAGGCTCCGCGCGCCCGCGAGAGCACCAGCTGGCCGACGTCGCGCGGCACTCCCATTTCGGCGAGGTCGCTTTTGTCGAAACTCGTGAGAACGGTGACCGCAAGGATTTTCACCCCGCTCTGGGCAGACACCGCCGCCTCCATGATCGAGCGATGCCCGTGCACGGTAACGAACGTCGCGCCGCGGCCTTTCAGGTTGGCGACCGCGCGGCGCACCGTCTCGGGAATGTCGTAGAACTTGAGGTCGGCGAAGATTTTCTTCTGGCGCGCCGCGAGCCAGTCGAGCAACTCGAAATAACCGCCCGAGGTGAAAAGCTCCAGCCCGATCTTGTAGAAGCGCACCGAGTCGCCGAGCGATTCGACCGACGCTTTGGCCTCGGCCACGGTGGGCACGTCGAGCGCGACGATCAGCCGCTCGCGGCGGTCGATGCAGGGCGCAATTGCGGCTGGTACGGAACTCATTGCGGGCTCTCCCAGTGTGGCGTTCTTCGGCGCCGATGCCCCGAAGGGACCGATTTTGCCCGAATCCACGCCTGCGGGGGCGGCCGGGACGGCGCGATCGAACTCCGGCAGCACCGCGGTAATGGTCGCCCCAACGACCACCACGACCCAGGAGATGTACACCCAAAGCAGGAAAATCGGGATCACGGCGAACGCGCCATAGATCATCGTATAGGTCGGGAAGTTCGTGATGTACCAGGCGAACCCGAGCTTGGCGAACTCGAAGGCGAGCGCCGCGATCAGTCCGCCGGCAAGCGCGTGCCGCACGGGGACGTGCCGGTTGGGCAGCAACTTGTAGACCAGGGTAAACGCAACGCAGGTGAACACATAGGGGACCAGGCGCAGCACCACGAGGGAAACCCAGTGCGGCTGGCCGAGAAAACCAAGCGACACGCCGACGAGCCACGAGGTCATCGAAACGCTCGCCCCCACGAGCACGGGTACCACGGCAAGCGCGCCAAGATAAATCAGCACGCGGTGCACGGCCCCGCGCTCGCGGTCCACCCGGAAAAGCCGGTTGAAGGTCTCGTCGATGCTCAGCATCAGGCTGAGCGACGTGACACCGAGAAACACCAGGCCCACCGCAGTCAGCTGCGAGGCGTTCGCGGCGAATTCGGTCAGTTGCGCGCGGATCATCCGCCGGCCGGTGTCGGGGAGGAAATTGCGGATCGCGAAATTCTGCAGCGCCTCGATCCAGTGCTCGAACGCGGGAAACGCGGCGGACATCGCGAGCACGACCGCGAACAGGGGGACGAGGGAAAGCAGGGTCGTGAAGGTGAGACCCGCGGCCACCTGGAAGCAGCGGTCTTCGAAAACCCGGCGGACCACCGATGCGCAAAACGCGGTGAACGGGCGATCGGCTGGTTTTCTTGGGCCCGACATGGTCAACCTATAATACCGTCCCCGCCCTTCGCCGCGTTGTCATGTCCGCGTCAGATATTCTCGTCCTCTACTACACGCAAGGCGGCTCGATCCGACGCATGGCGGAGTTGATTGCCGATGGCATCGAACGCGTGCCGGGCGCAACCGCACGGCTTCGCACGGTGCCCAAGGTCGCGGCGACCACGACGATTGCGGAACCCGTGATTCCTGCCTCCGGCGCTCCGTATTGCGAATTGAAGGACCTCGAGCAATGCATCGGCCTGGCACTGGGCAGCCCGACGCGCTTTGGCAACATGGCTGCCCCGATGAAGTTTTTTCTCGACGGCACCGCCGGGCTCTGGCTGTCGGGCGCTCTCGCGGGCAAGCCCGCCTGCGTCTTCACCTCGACCGCCAGCCTGCATGGCGGCCAGGAAACCACGCTCGTGTCGATGATGCTGCCGCTCCTGCATCACGGCATGTTGATCGTCGGGCTGCCCTATACGGAGCCGGCGCTGTCTTCGACGCAGAGCGGCGGCACTCCCTACGGGCCGAGCCATGTGGCCGGCGTCGCGGACGACCGGCCCGTGAGCGAAGCGGAACGCATCCTTTGCGTCGCCCAGGGAAAACGCCTCGCCGAAGCCGCGTTGAAACTGCGGTGAGCGGGGTCGCGCGCCTCGCGTGGGACGCTGCGATTGCGAGCCTGGTCGCGCTTGTCTTCCTGTGCCTCGCGTGGGAGTTGTGGCTTGCACCGATCCGCCCCGGGGGCTCATTGCTGGCTTTGAAAACGCTTCCCCTGCTGGTGCCCCTGTTCGGGGTGCTGCGCGGCAATCGCTACACCTTTCAGTGGTCCAGCATGTTTATCCTGATTTACTTCACCGAGGGCGTGATGCGGGGTTGGGCGGACACCGGCCTCGCCCGTCAGCTCGCCTTGGGCGAAACGGCCCTGAGCCTGGTGTTCTTTGCGGCGGTCGTGACCTATTCGCGCCTGACGCGCCAGGGTTAGGCGAGGTTTTCGAGCAGGCGCTTCGCAGCCGCGTAGATCGGAACTTCGATCAGCGCGCCGTCCACCGCAGCGCGTTCCTTCCCGGCTGCGCGTGCCGCCTCGAAAGCCCTTACGACACGGCGAGCATGCTCGATCTCTTTTTTCTGCGGAGAAAAAACCCGGTTGATTGCCTGCGCATGCGCGGGGCTGACCAGACTCTTGGCGCGATAGCCCAGACGCCTGGCCTGCAGCGCGTCGGCGCGGGCACCGCGAACGTCGCTGAACGTGTACGGGCAGTCGATCGCCTCCACCCCGGCAGCCCGGCATTCGACCAGGAACCGCGCGCGCACGTACGCGAGTTCCGCGCCATCGCGGCTCCGCCCGGTGCCCAGATCCGCAACCATGTCCTCGCTCGCCACGAGCAGCGCACTGATGCGCTGACTGGACCGGGCAATTTCAAGCGTGCGCACGAGACCCGCCGCGGTTTCGATGTTGGGCACGAGCTCAGTCGATCCGGCCGGGAACCCGTACTTGCGCTCCAGTCTGCCGACGGCATCGGCCAGCGCCTTGACCTGCCGGGGAGAGTCGACTTTCGACATCAGGACGATTTGCGGCCTGCCCGCCATCACCGCGGCGAGATCCGGGCGCCCGTCGGTTTCGAATGGATTGATCCGCGCGGCCACGATCGCACCGGCCCTGCGCCAGCGCTCGTAGAGCGCGATCGCCATCGAACGCGCCTTGGGACGCAACTGCGGCGGCGTGAAATCCTCCAGCTCCTGGATGAGCACGTCGGCGCCGCTGCGAGCGGCTGCGGCGTGCGCCGCCGCGTCTGCGCCGGCGACAAACAACCACGAGCGGCGGGGTGCGGTCCTTGCCCTCATTTGTATCGGTACCGGTACGTCATCTGACAGGAGATCGGCTCCAGGAGCCAGTCTCCAATATAACATGTCGAAAAATAAAGCTCATGACCTCACACGCCGCGCTGCGGATTCACGCGCTCGGCCTTGCTCTCGAGCTTGTTCAGCGCGCTGATGTAGGCCTTGGCTGAGGCAACCACGATGTCGGTGTCGGCGCCGACGCCGTTGACGATGCGGCCGCCCTTCGACAGGCGCACCGTCACCTCGCCCTGCGACTCGGTACCCGAGGTCACCGCGTTGACCGAATACAGGAGCAGCTCCGAGCCGCTTTTGGCCACGGTCTCGATGGCCTTGAAGGTCGCGTCCACCGGTCCGTCGCCTTCGGCGTCGATCTTGTGCTCCTTGCCGGCCTCGGTGATCACCACCGAGGCATGCGGCCGCTCGCCCATGCCGCTCGCCTGGCTCATGTGGACGAGCTTCCAGTGGTCCTCCGATTCCGGCATGGCGGTATCCGAGACCAGGGCCTGCAGATCCTCGTCGAATATGTCGGTTTTCTTGTCCGCGAGATCCTTGAACTTCTGGAACGCCTTGTTGTAGGCGTCCTCCGACTCGAGGTCGATGCCGATCTCCTTCAGGCGCTGCCTGAACGCGGTGCGACCGGAGAGTTTGCCGAGCACGATACGGTTTGTCGTCCACCCCACGTCCTCGGCAGTCATGATCTCGTAGGTCTCGCGCGCCTTGATCACGCCGTCCTGGTGGATTCCTGAAGCGTGCGCAAAGGCGTTGGCACCGACCACTGCCTTGTTCGGCTGCACGACGAATCCGGTGATCTGCGACACGATGCGGGACGTGGGCACGATGTGCTTGGTGTCGATGCGGGTATCCAGGCCGAAAAAATCCTTGCGGGTGCGTACCGCCATCACCACCTCTTCGAGCGAAGTGTTGCCGGCGCGCTCGCCCAGCCCGTTGATCGTGCATTCGATCTGCCGCACCCCGCCGATCATCACCGCGGCCAGCGAGTTGGCCACCGCCATTCCGAGGTCGTTGTGGCAGTGCACCGACCACACCGCCTTGTCCGAGTTCGGGATCCTCTCGCGCAGGCGGCGAATGAACTCGCCGAACTGCTGCGGCACGGCATAGCCGACCGTGTCGGGGATGTTGATGGTGGTGGCGCCTTCGGCAATCACCGCTTCGAGCACGCGGCAGAGGAAGTCCGGATCCGAACGGCTGCCGTCCTCGGGTGAAAACTCGATGTCCGGGCAGGCGTTGCGCGCGAAGCGCACCGAAAGTTTCGCCTGTTCAAAGACCTGATCGGGCGTCATGCGCAGTTTCACCCTCATGTGCAGCTCGCTGGTGGCGAGGAACACGTGGATCCGCGTGGACTTGCCCCCCTTGAGCGCGTCGATGCCGCGCTGCACGTCCTTGTCGTTGGCCCGGCAAAGCCCGGCCACGGTCGAGTCCTTGATGACGGCGGCGACCGCCTTGACCGCCTCGAAGTCGCCGTTCGAAGCCGCCGGAAAGCCCGCCTCGATCACGTCCACGCGCATCCTCTCCAGCGCCCGCGCGATGCGCAGCTTCTCTTCGCGCGTCATCGAGGCGCCGGGGCTCTGCTCGCCGTCGCGCATGGTGGTGTCGAAGATGATCAAGTGTTCGGGTTTCATTGCTCGCTCCTGTGTGGCCTCAAAATGGGTGAATGGGTGCCTTTTCTCCGGGCCTTGGGGCCGGGAGGCGGGGTACTCCGAGAGGGGGTTTTAGAGTGTGCGCGCGGGGCGCAGCAGCAGTGCGGATAGCAGCGCGGCCGGCGCGAGGAGCGCCAGGCCGGAAATATTCGAACGAAGTGGGTTCGAGGGCTGCATAACGGTTGAATATAGCCGCGTTCGCGGCGCCGCGCAAGTCAACTGCGGCAAGTCAACTGCCGCAAATCAGGTGAAGAAGCTCAGCGCCGCCGCTTCGCGATTTTCCGCAGGACCCACATCACGTAGCCCGACAGCGAATACGCGACGAACATGAGGAACAGCACCATCGGCGGCTTGGCCGCCACGACCGTGATCGCACCGATGATGAGCGGCACCACCCAGAACGGCACGCGCTTCCTGAGGTTGAAATCCTTGAAGCTGTAGAACGGGATGCTGACCACCATGCACACGCCAGCGAAGAGCGTGGTGATGAAGGCGATGTAGCGGATCCAGTCGACGCGGTCGATGCCGAAGTCGTCCGCAACCCAGATGAAGCCCGCAACCAGCGCCGCTGCCGCCGGGCTTGGGAGTCCCTGGAAAAACCGCTTGTCCACGACCTTGATGTTGGTGTTGAAGCGCGCAAGACGCACCGCCGCCGCCGCGCAGTACACGAAAGCGGGAACCCAGCCTGCGTTGCCGAGATCCTTGAGCGCCCACTCGTACATCACCAGCGCCGGCGCCGCGCCGAACGAAACCATGTCCGAAAGGCTGTCGTAATCCGCCCCGAACTCGCTCTGCGTTCGCGTCATGCGCGCAATGCGCCCGTCGAGGCCGTCCAGCACCATTGCCACGAAAATCGCCACGGCCGCCTGCTCGAAGCGCGCATTCATCGCCTGGACGATGGCGTAAAAACCCGCGAACAGCGCCGCCGTGGTGACGAGATTGGGAAGCAGGTAGATGCTGCGCCGGCGCAGCGGCAGGCGCAAATCCGGCGCGTGAAGAGCGGGATCGGTCCGGGTCTCCGGCAGGTCAGCCACGTGCGGCCAGCCTCGCGAGCACCGTCTCGGAGGCGTAGACCTTGTCGCCGATCGCCGCCTGCGGCTCGGCATCCAATGGAAGGTACAGGTCGACGCGCGAACCGAACCGGATGAATCCGTAGCGTTGCCCGCGCGCGAGCGCGGCCCCGGCGCCGACATAGCACAGGATGCGCCGCGCGATGAGGCCGGCGACCTGTACGCAGGTGACGTCCCTCCCGGAGCTGGTCGTGATGAGGAGCGCGTTGCGCTCGTTTTCGACCGAGGCCTTGTCGAGCGAGGCATTGAAGAACGAACCGTGGTGGTAGACAACCTCGCTAACGCGCCCATCGACAGGCGAGCGGTTCGAGTGGACGTTGAACACGTTCATGAACACGCTGATCTTGAGCGCATCGCGGTTGCGATACGGGTCGAGCGCCTTGCCCACGACCACCACGCGCCCGTCAGCGGGCGACATGACTGCCAGCGGGTCCGCGGGCACCGTACGCGGCGGGTCGCGGAAGAACTGCAGTACGAACAGCGTGATCAGCCAGAACGGCACCGACCAGCCCCAACCGCAGAAACTGCCGACGGCCACCGACGCCACTAGGCCGATCGCGAGAAAGGGCCAGCCTTCCTTCGCGATCAACGGATGCGGATAAGCGCTCGCCATGCGGATACCAGCTTAGTTCTTCGCTTTGTCGACCAGCTTGTTCTTCTTGATCCAAGGCATCATGTCGCGCAGTTTCGCTCCGACGGTCTCGATCGGATGCTGCGCGGTGATGCGGCGCCGGCTGAGCAATGTCGGCGCGCCGGCACGATTCTCGAGGATGAAGTTCTTGGCGTATTCGCCGGTCTGAATGTCCTTGAGGATGTCGCGCATGACCTTGCGCGTCGCGTCGGTGATGACGCGCGGGCCGCTCACGTACTCGCCGTATTCCGCGTTGTTCGAGATCGAGTAGTTCATCGTGCCGATGCCGCCTTCGTACATGAGATCCACGATGAGCTTGAGCTCGTGCAGGCACTCGAAGTACGCCATCTCGGGCGCATAGCCCGCCTCGACCAGGGTGTCGAAGCCGGCTTTCACCAGCTCTACGCAGCCGCCGCACAGCACGGTCTGCTCGCCGAAGAGGTCGGTCTCGGTCTCTTCCTTGAAATCGGTTTCGATGATGCCGGCCTTGCCGCCGCCGATCGCCGATGCATAGGAGAGCGCCATGTCGCGAGCCTTGCGCGACGGATTCTGATGCACCGCGATCAACATCGGCACACCGCCACCGCCGGCATAGGTCGAACGCACGGTATGGCCCGGCGCCTTGGGCGCCACCATCCACACGTCCAAGTCCGCGCGCGGCGCGACCTGGCCGTAGTGCACATTGAATCCATGGGCGAACGCGATAGCCGCGCCCTTCTTCATGTTCGGCTCGACCTCCGACTTGTAGGTCGCGGCGATGTGCTCGTCGGGCATCAGCATCATGACGATGTCCGCGCCCGTCACCGCCTCGGCGACGTCGGCGACCTTAAGGCCGGCTTTCTTCGCCTTGTCCCAGGACGCGCCGCCCTTCCTCAGGCCGACGGTGACTTTCACGCCCGACTCGTGCAGGTTGAGCGAATGGGCATGGCCCTGCGAGCCGTAGCCGACGATGGTGACCTTCTTGCCCTTGATGAGCGAAAGATCCGCGTCCTTGTCGTAATACACCTTCATGATTCCCCCTCGTTCCCGGTAAATGGTTTTGCTGAAAATCAGGGACAGACCACGATTTTCCGAGTGGCTGTGCTGTCAAGAAAACGTGGTCTGTCCCCGATTTTCCGTTTTTCAGGCGCGCAGGATCCGGTTGCCGCGGCCGATGCCCGAAGCGCCGGTGCGTACCGTTTCGATGATCGCGCCGGCGTCCAGCGCCTGGATGAATGCATCGAGTTTGTGGCCGGCGCCGGTAAGCTCGATGGTGTAAGTGTTGTCGGAAACGTCGATGATGCGGCCGCGGAAGATGTCGGCCATGCGCTTCATGTCCTCCCTCTCCTTCGCCCCGGCTCGCACCTTGATGAGCATTAGCTCGCGCTCGATGTGCTCGGCTTCGGACAGGTCCACGACCTTGACGACTTCGACCAGCTTGTTCAGCTGCTTGGTGATCTGCTCGACGACGTCCTCGGAACCCGTCGTGACGATGGTCATGCGCGACATCGATGCGTCCTCGGTCGGCGCGACGGTGAGCGACTCGATGTTGTACGCCCGCGCAGAGAACAGCCCCGCTACGCGCGACAACGCTCCGGCCTCGTTCTCGAGGAGCACGGAAATAATGTGCCGCATCAAAGCTCTTCGGAGAGGATCATCTCCGAGATGCCCTTGCCGCCGGGGATCATCGGAAAAACGTTCTCGGTCTGGTCGGTGAGAAAATCCATGAAGACGAGTTCAGTCTTCCTCTTGAACGCTTCGCGCAGCGCCGGCTCGACGTCCTCGGGCTTGGTGACCTGAACGCCGCGGTGCCCGTAGCCTTCGGCGAGCTTGACGAAGTCGGGCAGCGCGTCCATGTACGACTCGGCATAGCGGTTGCCGTGGAAGAACTCCTGCCACTGGCGCACCATGCCCATGTACTTGTTGTTCAGGCTCACGATCTTGATCGGCAGGCGGTACTGCTTGCAGGTGGACAACTCCTGCAGGCACATCTGGATCGACGATTCGCCGGTCACGCAAGCCACCGTAGCACCCGGATTCGCCATCTGCGCGCCCATCGCGGCCGGAAGACCGAACCCCATGGTGCCAAGCCCGCCCGAGTTGATCCAGCGGCGCGGCTTGTCGAACTTGTAGAACTGCGCCGCCCACATCTGGTGCTGCCCGACATCCGATGTGATGAAGGCGTCGCCGCCGGTCACTTCGTAGAGCTTCTCCAGCACGAACTGCGGCTTGATGATCTTCGCCTTGCGGTCATACTTGAGACAGTCCTTGCCGCGCCATTCCTCGATCTGCTTCCACCA